>JAITWL010000205.1 GCA_031285285.1 Deferribacteraceae bacterium
TGGCGCAAAATACTTGAATATTTCAACGGGGCAACCCAAATTGGCATGACTGCCACCCCAAAAGAGACAAAAGAAATCTCTAACATTGATTACTTTGGCGCTCCTATCTACACATACAGCCTAAAGCAAGGTATTGATGATGGATTCCTTGCGCCTTATAAAGTTGTCCGTGTGGGGCTTGACAAAGACCTTGAGGGCTGGAGACCATCTGCGGGAAAAGTTGACATTTATGGTAATGAAATAGAGGACAGAGAATATAATAGCAAGGATTATGATAGAAATCTTATCATAGATGACCGCACAAAAACTGTGGCAAAGCGAATCAGTGATTTTCTTCGAGGAACAAACCGCTTTGATAAGACTATCGTATTTTGCGTAGACATTGCTCATGCAGAGCGTATGCGGCAGGCGCTTGTCAATGAAAACAAGGATTTGGTCGCAGAAAATTCAAAGTATATCATGCGAATCACAGGCGATAACGATGAAGGCAAGGCACAGCTTGATTATTTTATCGCTGAAGACAGCCCATACCCTGTTATTGTTACAACATCAAAACTTATGACCACTGGCGTTGATTGTAAAACCTGCAAATTGATTGTGTTGGACAATAGCATCAATTCTATGACTGAATTTAAGCAGATTATTGGGCGAGGCACTCGTTTAAGGCCAGAATATGGTAAAGAATATTTCACGATCATGGATTTTCGTGATGCTTGCCGTTTGTTTGCCGATCCTGACTTTGATGGCGCTCCTATCCCACCAGATGATCCATCAGTGCCTGAACCTCCGCAACCAGTTTCACCAAAACTACCAGAACCGCCATCAGAGGCGAAAAACGTATATCGTGTAAATGATGTTGAGGTTAGTATACTCAATGAACGTGTACAGTATTACGATACAGATGGCAAGCTTATCACAGAGAGCGTAACTGATTATTCAAAGAAAAATATCCTTGGAGAATATGCCACGCTTGATGACTTCTTGCGAGCATGGAGCTCAAGTGAGCGCAAACAGGCTATCATTGATGAGCTTAAAGATCGTGGTGTTTTGCTTGATGCGTTGAGGGAAGCAGCAGGAAGCCGTGATCTTGATGATTTTGACCTGATTTGTCATATCGCATTTGATAAAAAACCTCTGACTAAAGCAGAGCGCGCTTCTAATGTGCGTAAGCGAGACTATTTAAGCCAGTACGAAGGTGTAGCCCGCGAAGTGCTATCGGCCTTGCTTGATAAATATGCCTTAAATGGCATTATGGATTTAGAAAAGGTTGATGTACTTACAATTGACCCTTTTCGTAAAATTGCCACTCCGAAAACAATTATAGATTCTTTTGGCGGAAAATCAGAATATATTAATGCAGTTAGAGAATTACAAAATCAAATTTATGCGGCAGCATAGCCTTCCGCAGTTAGGTGAATAGTAGTATGAGTTTAAATAATTTCGTCAAACGGCTTCAGGATATTATGCGAAATGATGCTGGTATAAACGGCGATGCCCAGCGCATTGAGCAAATGGTGTGGATTTTATTTTTGAAGGTTTACGATGTCAAAGAGGAGGGCTGGAAGCCGCTAGACGACAATTACACCTCTGTTATCCCTGAAAAATATCGTTGGAGCAGCTGGGCGATAGATAATAAAGATGGCAAAGCTCTTACTGGCGAGGCATTGTTAAATTTTATCAATAATGAGCTTTTCCCTGCACTAAAAAATCTTGAAATCGACGAAACAATGTCTATGAGTAAAATTATTGTTAAATCAGCTTTTGAAGATAATAATAATTATATGAAAGATGGTATTCTGCTTCGCCAAGTTATTAATATTATTAATGAATTAAATTTTGATGACTATGAAGATCGCCATGCCTTTGGCGAAATATACGAGACCATTTTACGAAGCTTGCAAAGCGCAGGTAACGCAGGCGAATTTTACACGCCTCGTGCTGTGACTGACTTTATGACGCAGATGATCGTACCAAAGATAGGCGAAAAAATAGCTGATTTCGCATGTGGCACAGGCGGCTTCCTTACATCAGCGCTAAAAGTGCTTGATGCACAAGTAAAGTCGGCAACAGATAAAGAAATTTATAATAACTCTGTTTATGGAGTAGAGAAAAAAGCTTTGCCACATTTGCTTTGTGTCACTAATATGCTTTTGCATGATATAGATAACCCTGTGATTATTCATGGTAACTCGCTGGAACACAATGTCCGCGACTACAAAGAGGATGACCGCTTCGATGTGGTGCTGATGAATCCTCCTTATGGTGGGAGCGAAAAAGAAGGCATAAAAATAAATTTCCCTACTGATTTAAGATCAAGCGAAACAGCAGATTTATTTATGTCAGTCATCATGTATCGCCTAAAAAAGAATGGACGCGCAGCAGTTATTATTCCTGATGGCTTCTTATTTGGCACAGATAACGCCAAAGTGGCTATCAAGAAGAAATTATTTGAAGAGTTCAATCTACACACCATAGTTCGTATGCCGCATGATGTTTTTGCCCCATACACTAACATAACGACAAATATCTTATTTTTTGAACGTACATTGCCTACTCGTGAGACATGGTTCTATCGGCTTGATATGCCTGATGGATATAAACATTTTTCTAAGACGAAGCCAATGAAGTTGGAACATTTTGCACCAGCCATTAAATGGTGGAACAAGCGGGAAGAGATTGCTATTGATGGTTTTGATAAAGCAAAGCTGTATAGCATAAAAGAGATTATTGAACGCAATTTCAATATTGATCTTTGCGGCTTTCCACATGAGGAAGAGGAAATACTGCCACCGCATGAATTGATACAGCAATATCAGGAAAAGCGAGCAAGCTTAAATGCAGATATTGACCGTATACTTGCGGATATTGAACGCATTCTAGGTAAAAACCTATGACAGCACAGCAATTCAAAAACTCGATTCTTCAATTGGCTGTGCAGGGCAAGCTTGTGCCGCAAGATCCTAACGATGAGCCAGCCTCTGCATTGCTTGAACGTATTCGTGCTGAAAAACAGAAGCTTATTGAAGAAGGTAAGATCAAACAAAATAAGAATGAATCAGTGATTTATCGTGCTCCAAGAGAAGGCGACGCTTCCGATAATATGCCTTATGCCTTTTTTGAGCGGACAGCAGATGGCAAAGTAAGCGATATTACTGATAAATTACCGTTTGAGATACCTGAAACGTGGGAATGGGTAAGGC
>JAITWL010000219.1 GCA_031285285.1 Deferribacteraceae bacterium
TATCTGGCTGTTGTATTCCAAACTTTGTGATGTCACTAACACGAACAAATGGGATGCCATCATCGCTATAAAAATCGCTTCCTGGCTCAATTGATTTTTCTATTTTAACAAGATCGCCAAGCCTCTTGCAGGCATGCTTTCCAATTTTATGAAATAGACTATCATATTTCTGTTGATAATATTCTGCGTCCAATCGGCCGCTTGTGCCAAAGCTCTCGGAGAATGATTTTACGGCTACAGGCTCAGCTGATGGCGTGAAATTATCCATGCCAAGAGCAGAAAGTAGGCGAGATTCGGCAGCGGAGTAGAGAGCTTTTGAATCATTTAAAATACTTTCAGCTCTATTTACAATATGTTTTAAATATTTTTGAAACTTTACAGATACAATAGGAATTGGCAATGATTTTATAGCTTCTTTATCAATAGTCAATGGCACAGTCCCATTAACCTTTCTATTAATCACGTGCTTGCCTAATGATGTATTAAGAAAAAGCCAAACAAATATATTATTAACAAGACTGTTGTTTTTTAGCCGTATCATAAATAAATTCATACCTAGTGATACTGGTCTATTTAGCGTTGGCATTAAATACGTCCTGCCTGGAGATCCAATCTTGTTTATAAGAAGTTCGCCACCCAACACCTTACTTTTTGCTAAAAAATTGTAACTATGCTCTGATACATATTTAACATCATTAATATAGTTGGATTTTTCTAGATCAGTACTTCTAACCATGTAGGCATAGTTAGGATCATCTAATAATGAAAAATTTTGTGCAATACTTTCATAGCTACCATTCGCATGAAAATCTGTTAGAACGTCAATCAGAGCTGAAAGTTGTTTAAAAGAATGTTTCTTGATAGCAGTATAGGTATCAATATAAATCTTTTGAAAGAATTCACTATCGAAGCGATATTTTTCATTGTCTATAATCAATTCGCTTAATTTTATCTCGCTTATTTCCAGCCCGCTCATCATTGCAGTATATTTCTCTGCATTAAATGGCGGGCTTAGGCGAAAAAACTTAGCTTCTCCCGCTTTGCGAACTCCGCAAAGGCTTCTGCTATTCCGTCTGAGGTTAGGCCGTCATGATTATAGAGATCATGATCCACAAATAGATGACCATGCGTATCTAGCTTGCGCTCGCCTTTTTCATCTTTCACATATATTTTATCGCCGCTGCTATCCTTGCTTGGCTTCTGCATAGTAGCAAAAAATATAGGATAGTCATCAACTTGGGGGCAGAGCTCATCATCCCATTTCTGCACAAATAGCACACTAGTCTTTGTGCCTGTGTGCGGCTTGAATACATTGCCATGCAGCCCCACCACAGCCAGTATGCGGCAACGCTCCGCTATAAACTCGCGTATGCGCTTATCGCTAGAGTTATTAAAACGCCCCTGTGGAAGCACTATTGCCATGCGCCCACCCGCTTTCAGAAAGTTTAAATTGCGTTCTATAAAAAGTATATCACGCCCAACCTTGCTTTGCTGTTTGCCCTTGTCATTTTTCCCAAGCTCATAGTGTGAAAGGATCGAACCTTCCTTTATATCACCAGCAAATGGCGGATTTGCCATGAGCAGGTCAAATTCAAACTGGCTATAGTCCTTATCGTCTGCCTCTTTTGGGCGTATCAAGCAAGCGATTGTATCCTGTAATATATTGCCATTGCCTTGGAGATGCAACCTCGTTCCACGTGTCATAGTTGAGAGTATTCAGGTGGATTACATTGCTTTCGCCATCACCTGCTATAAGATTTAGTGTTCGTGCCACACGAACAGCTTTTTCATCAAAATCTATAGCAAATATATGATCGCGCACAAATTCAGTCTCTCGTGGCTTTCGCTCATCAGTGGTGAAGCCTTCTCCAGCAGGTAGATTCAGCTCTTTTCGTATTTTGTTCCATACATGGAAGATGGCATGCATAGTGAAGCCGCTACTGCCTGCTGCGGTATCAATAATATTCTCATTTTCCTTGGGGTTCATCATCTTCACGCACATATCTATCACATAGCGTGGGGTAAAATATTGTCCCTTCTCGCCTTTCTGTGATTTATTCATCAAATATTCAAAGGCATCGTCCACTACATCAAGATTATTATTAAATAGTTTCACATCTTGCAAAGTAGAGACACAAACAGATAGGTGCGAGGGTGTTAGCAAAATTTTATCGCTGAATATTCCAGTCCATTTCTTTTTTGCTGATTCAAACAGCTTATCTATCTTTGCCTTAAGCTCGCTGTCAGTGTCACCCGTTTTACGAAATTGAAGGCGATAATTTGCATCCTTTGAACCTATCAGCTCATCATAGAGCTTTGCAAAAATCAGTTTGAAGACCTCTTCAAAGCTGTCCACGCCAGCGTTGGCGAGAATGTCATCTTCAATGTCAACTATAAAATCACGCAAGGCACGCTTTTCATTTGTAATTTTATCCCGTTTTTTCAGTTCCTCATAGTTTACACTTTCGTTCAAAACATCAGTGAGAGTTTCTGAAACTGTGGGAATATCACTTAACTGCTCAAAAACAACCGTATTGCTCTTTGTATCTTTGCGCCAATAGTGCGACACCTGCTTCCCATTTATCCATACAGCAATCGGTGCGCTTGTGGATGATACATATGATTTAAGCTGATCTTTGCCATCTTTTTCTTTGGGTTGTTTAGCTTCAACTATAATATATACTGATGATGGGTTGTCTTTATCCATTATTGCTATATCTGCTTTCTTAACATCACGCCCAAAATGCACAGGGTATTCTACTTTCATACGGCTTGCAGGATAGCCATAATGATTGATCAGCCTATATAGATAGAGCTGACGCACCACTTCCTCTGGTGTAAGCTTCATATCCTTATTGCGCACTAGGCAGGTGATAAAGGGTATCTCCTTCTTGGCGGTGATCCGAGCCTCAATCGCGGCTATTTCCTCAGGCTTGAATAACGAATCGCCATAGTTTGTATTCTTGAATATAACATTCAGTTGCATTATTACACCTCTTTTTTGCAATAATATCTAAAGTCGCAGTTTTCGCAGACATGGCTAATATTGGATTTGCTAGAAAAATCTTTGCGTTGTATCTTCTTCACAATCTGGTCAAAATTTTCCACTGTCTTTGCTATAGAGGCCTTATCACGCAAGAAGGCTATCTCACGCTCGTTGCT
>JAITWL010000266.1 GCA_031285285.1 Deferribacteraceae bacterium
CCGAGGATAAAGCCGCGATCCTCGAAGCTCACAGAGCTGAGAATATATATTATAGAGGATATTATTTTATGAGATTTTTACTTACACTGGCCATCGCGATAGCTCTTCCATTTAGCGCATCTGCGCTTTCGATAGGAGAGGCTATCAGCTTAACGCTAGAAAATGATGATGCTGTGAAGCAATATAGATCGCTGGCAGAGAGTCAGCGTTATAGCCGCAATGCGTCGCTTGCGCTTTTCTTGCCTTCGCTTGATTTGGAGTATCAAGGCGTATTCACTAAGCTTAATCATGATAATAACACCGCTGTGGATGGCACGGATAGCGATAGTGGCCAGCTAGCAGCATCGCTTGGCTATAATATTTTCAATGGCTTTGCGGATGTCTATTCTGTGCGTATGAGCATGCGCGCCTATGATGTGCAGCTTCTGCAATATGATGCCAAGAAACAAGATACCATCATGAATGTGAAGAATGCTTATATCAACTATTTGATGGCAAAAGATGCTGTGGATATAGCAAATGAGACCTTGAAACTCTTGGAGATGCAGCGCAACACAGCTGATATCTCTTATCAGATAGGCACTCTGGCGCGTACGGATGTCTTGCAGGTGGAAGTGCAGCTTGCTGCATCGAAGCTAGAGCTTCTAAATGCACAAAGGGCATTCAAGCTGGCAGGTAAGCAGCTGGAGAAGTATATTGGTCGCGTATTAGGCGAAGACGAAGTTGTGGAAGACTTGACATTGGGCGAATATGAGATACCACCAATTAACGATCTGTACGGCTATCTTGAGAGCAGACGTAGCGAGATGATCATGGTGAAAAAGAGCGAAGAGGCAGCCACAATGGGTGCTAGAAGATCGCTTTCAAGTTTTATCCCAAGGGTGGATGCCTTTGCGAACTACACCTTTTATTCAGATACCTACAGCCCCATGAATGGCCGCGATGGCACAACTGCTGGCGACTATGATAGCGCGCTATCAATAGGCGTGCGCGCCACATGGAATATCTTCCAAGGCTTCTCAAGCTACAACACATATAGATCACAGGCTAAAAGTGCTATGGCTGCTGCATACACAGTGAGCGACACTCGCTCAAGCTTGCGTTTGGCGCTTGATGATGCCTATGAGAGCTATTTCACAGCGAGAGAGCTATTATCTGTGGCTGAGGTGGGGCTAGCCCAAGCTGAGGAAAACTATCGCGTAACTAAGATACAATATGATAATAGCCAAGCCACCACCACCGACTTGCTCAATGCAAATGTGGCGCTCAATAAAGCAAGGACAGCCCTCACGGCCGCTAGATACGGCATCATAGCCGCCGTGGCTACGCTAGAAAGGGCAGTGGAGATGGATTTCTTAAAGATAAAGTACGCCGATCCTGACGCATAATTGTGGATTGTGGGGCAGGTTGCCCCATTTTTTTTATGCTCACCCATTAATTTTTAAGGCTGCAATCTCTGATTCAGGTAATTTTGGTAAGATGCTTTCAAGCTCACCTAATTTTTCCTCTATGCCTAATGCTTGTTGTTTTGCCAAATTATACATCTCACAAAGTTCATCTTTTGCATTTTTAATAAATTTATTCATTTCTACATCATTGGTTTTAGCATATATTTCCCCATAACTATCATAAAAATATATAAAAACACTCTGACCAAGCCATGTTTTAAGATCATTAAATGCTTCTATAGGATTGCGTGCCATTTCAACAGAAATAGTATAGCCATTTTCAGCAATATATTTAACAGCACGATTATTAAACGAATGTTGCCATGAAATCTTATTCTGCTTTGTATTCATAATCAAATTCATGATTATCTCTGCTAACTTTTGTTTATCGTCCATGTTCTTCTCCTAAACTATGGCGCAATTGGCCTGACAAACGAACTAGTTTATCCATGTGTTTAATCAATGTATTATTAATTTGCTTCAATATTTCCTCATTTTTATTTGGTAATTGCATTTCAATCTCAGCGAGATCGGATATACATTCTTTCAAGACTGTGTGCTGAGCACTATCTAGAGGCATATATAATTCGCGAAACTTACCTAATGAGCGTCTCAAGCGTGCATATAAAATTGCTAAGTCATGATTTGTCTCATTGAGTTGTTTAAGTAGCTCCATTTCTCCTATTGATGTATTCAGTTCAGTTAATAAATCATATCTTGTTAATTTTGCACTTAAATCTAGCACAGACTGCCTTGTTTCACGAACAATCTTTCCTGTTCTAAATAATTTTACTATACCAATAGCAAAACCAATAAGTGTAATAATCAAGCTAATCAAACTTATGCGATCACCAAAGCTCATTGAATTATTGTATAAAATAACCCCAAATAATTCAATACAAAAAACGATTTGATATATTTCTTATGTTATAAACTAAAAACTTATTGCTTCTCATGCTTTATTAGAATACAATATAAACATGGAGCATGTATGATGATAGCGAGGCCACAATACCTTGACAAGCTTATATCTTGGAAAGACAAACAGTTAATTAAGATTTTAACTGGCGTTCGTCGCTCAGGGAAATCCACTTTATTTCGTATATATCAAGACTGGTTGCTGCAAAATGGCATCCATCCTAGCCAAATCATAAATCTTAATATGGAAGACCCAGCGAATAATGACTTGCTTGATTGGCTGGAGCTATATAAATATATAGATAGCCGATTGGCGCAGTCCTCAGGCTTAAATATGGCAAATAAGCAAAATTATGTTTTTATAGATGAAATACAAAATGTGCCAGATTTTCAGCGTGCAGCTGATGGCTTGTTTATCAAAAGCAATGTTGATTTATATTTAACAGGTTCTAATTCTCATTTTCAATCAGGCCAATGGGCGACCATGCTCTCAGGTCGATATGTGGAAATACATGTGTTGCCGCTCTCTTTCAAAGAATATACCTCTGCCTACCCCTTCAACGACAGTCAAGAGACTATCTATAGGCGTTATCTAGAGAATAGCTCTTTTCCTTATGCAATCAATTTGCATTCAGGCGGGAAATGGGATACAAGCCAAGTGCGTGATTATTTGGGTGGCTTATATAGCACAATAATCCTAAAAGATATTATGGATAACAAAAATATACGCGAGCCAAGCAAGCTGGAGCGAGTGTTAAAATATATTGCAGATAATATTGGAAATATCACTTCACTGAAAAAGATTAGCGACATGCTCTGTAATGATGGGCTTAAAATATACCCACAAACAGTGGAAAGCTATGCAGATTCTCTGATTGATAGCTATATTTTGTATCGTGCAGATAGATATGATGTGAAGGGCAAAACATTGCTAAAAACATTGAATAAATACTATCTTGTGGATCTAGGGTTGCGCTATTTCCTCTTGGGTGATAGGGATATCGATACTGGTCGAATGCTTGAAAATGTCATCTATCTAGAATTATTGCGCCGCAATCGTAAGGTATATGTGGGGAAAATTAATGGCGACAAAGAAATAGATTTTGTCGTGGAAAATGATAATGGCACAGAATACTATCAAGTGGCAGAAACTGTGCTTGATAAAAATACGCTAAAACGCGAGCTGGCCTCTCTGGAATCAGCAAAAGACCACTG
>JAITWL010000055.1 GCA_031285285.1 Deferribacteraceae bacterium
GATTCTTCTGACTGGTAAATGCGTAGAGATTTTGGTAAACTGTCAACGCCATTCTTTTCCTCCTTGATTATTTCAATAGAGGGCGTAAGCACTCATGTGTGCTTAGGGGGCTTATCGGATTGGCTGATAGAAAACTTTAGGAAAAATTTTTGGTTTACTTTTTATTTTGTTTCCAATATCCAAACGCCATCCCAGCGTTCTGGCGGATTTGCTAGCAATATCTGTGAGCGCGATTCATATAACGTATACATCTTATTAGGATATTTTTCAATTAATTTACCAAATAACGCTGCCGCTGCCGCAAAATTTCCGCTCACATAGGCCTGTCGAGCGGCATCGTAGTCTGCTAGCTCTGCGGCTCTCTCATTATAAGCTGCCTCTGTGACAGGCTGAAAGATATCTATAGCATGGGCGCGACCCTTGACCACAATAGAATCTAGCAGGATAAATTTATACACAAATGATGGGTCTTCCTGTAAGCACATATCCATAGTGTCTTTGCTGATGATGAATGGCACGCCATATTGCTTGCAGAGACCCTCTAGGCGCGAGGCTACGTTGACATTATCCCCGATAACGGTGTAATTCTGCATCTCTTGGCTGCCCATATTGCCAACGTACGCCCAGCCAGAGTGGATGCCTATGCCCATATTCAATGAGAAGCCATATTTCGCCTCAAATGTAGGATTCACCTGCGTGAGTGCTGCCTGCATCTGGAAGGCAGATTCCACAGCCATGCAAGCATGCTTGGGCACATCAAGCGGCGCATTCCAAAAGGCCATTATAGCATCACCGATAAATTTATCCGTGGTGCCTTGGTGCGCGCGTATGGCGGCAGTCATGGGGGTGAAATATTCATTCAAAAGCTCCACCACCTGCTGCGGATCAAGATCTTCTGAAAGGGTAGTGAAGCCACGAATATCTGAAAATAGTATGCTAAGCTCTTTCCGCTGGCCTTTTAAGAAGCCTATGCCGCCTTGTGCAATGCTCGCGACGACCTCAGGCGGTATATATTTACCAAATGCGTTTTGGATATACCGCTTATGGCTCTCTTCCTGCCAGAAGCGAATGCTAATAATCACTATAGCTTGAAAAATAATAGTAACAATCACGTACGCTGGCGATATATTTATCCCCTTGGTGAAAAGCCAATAGCTAAGCCCAAAAGTGACCACAAGCATCATAATGGCTGCTGGCAGATAGATCATCGGGCGCAGATTGCCAAACATGAATGCGCAGAATACCCCCAAGATCAGGATAACACAGAGCTGAATAAATGGCACATAGCGCGGAGTGATGATATAAGAGCCATCAATGATAGCATCCATCACAGCAGCATGCACCTCCACACCCGGGAAGCGCCCATCCCAAGGAGTGGCGCGTAAATCTTGCAGCCCAACTGCTGATGAGCCTATCAGCACTATCTTATCTTTAAGCTTTGCTGGCTCAATCTGCCCTGCGAGCAGATCATGCGCATTGTAATATGGATATGCCTTACCTGCAGCTTTGAATGGCACCATCATCATGGCTTCGCTGCTGACTGGGATTGTGTATGAACCCACTTTGATATGCACCGCGCCAAGGCTATCATAGAATACAATAGCATTCTTGATGCCTTTTGCCTTCATAAATGTCGCCAAGGCGAGGCTTGGATATATGCGCCCATCAAGCCTATTTAAGAGCGGCACATTGCGAATCAGCCCATCGGCATCGGTATTCGCATTGGTGAAGCCTGTGGACACGCGCGAGGCATATAAAACATCAATAGGGAAATTTGCCGAGAACGCTTCCATTATCGCCTCTTCTGGCTGAGGCTGCTCCTGTGCAGCTAAGTCTATGGGGGCATCTAAATTTATCTCTACAGGCTGCTGCACAAGCTCTTTAGGCGCTTGCCAAATCACATTCAGCCCAGAAGGCTTTTTCTTATAATGAATCTTTTCGCCTGAGTACCAAGCATAAAATCCTAATACGGCTGGTGTCTGCTGGATAGTATTTGCAAGGTAGACATCATAGTTTCGCCTTTCTTCAGGGAGCTGATCTATGGCGATATCTAGCCCTTCTAGATTGGCCGCAATCTTTTCGGGCGAGGTGCGATCTTCTTCTGATAGGATTATATCAAGCGCGACAGCAGCAGCGCCATTATCCGCCAATATCTTGAGCATATCTGCAAGAATATAGCGCGGCCACGGCCACTGGCCAAGGGCAGCGAGGCTATCTTCGCTGATATCAATAACAATGATATCTTGCGAAACTGGCTGCTTAGGCGAATTCCTAAGATAGATATCATAAAGGCTGCGCTCCACACCCATGAGAAGCGAAGCCTGTGTGAGATAAAGCGCAATCATGAGGATGCTGATGGCAAAGCCTATGATAAGCTTGAGCCGCAGATTAAATTGTTTATTCATATAAATTACGTTTCCATGCCGTCATTGCGAGCGCAGCGCGACAATCTAGCATTCCGAATGGCTGTTGGCCGAAGGCCATCATAATCCTGAGGTCTGGATTGCTTCGCCGAGCCTCGCAATGACGCATCAGAAAAACATCGCCGCACTCAGCGTTATCAAATGCTGAGTATAGTCATAAAGCACCGAATTTGAGTCATTCTTAGTGTACATATACGATAACTCTGTGCTCCAATCTTCATAGAAACGCCATCTTCCTGATATGCCTGTGCGCAGCTGTTTATCTTCTCTATCCTCAGTATCAAGGAAGCTTGATATGCCATCATAGCTATCTATGCGGTAAGCAAGCGATGGAGTAAGCTCAAATTGCTTGACATAAAATAGCGTACGCAGGCTAAGCTCCCAGCCAGTGTAATCATAGAGGGCTAAATCTGTGGACGCACCACGCAGGCGTAGGCCAGCTGTCATATCCACTACCCTATCACCAAATAATACGCGGACAAATTCGCCAAGCGACCAATACATGCCTTGACGCTCATCTACGGTATCTGACGCGCGCGAATCAAGCGTGGCGGCAGTGGTGAGCAATATATTCGGCTTTAGGCCAAATACAAAGCTGCCATCTAGCCCATACAGAAGCATCTTCTGATCCTCAATATCGCTGCCTTGCTTAGTGAAATCAGCTTTCAAGCGAAGGTCGGCCACATAGCGCGCGGCGGCATACCTAGCACCAGCAGCAGCTCGCGTCCATAATATATCTGTATTGCTTGTCAAATCAGAGGCTGTGTTATAATGGTAATATGCATTCAAATCGCCCACCAGCCACCAGCGCTCCGCTAGGCTATATGAGCCATTCACAGCGCCTTGCAGATATGTACCAGGCGAGGCCACTTCTTCTGAGCCTGTTAAGATTAAGCCTGGGAGGATTTCATCTGATTCAAGCCCTGCATTGGCATTGGTATTATATGTGAAGCCAAATGATAGATAGCCGCTATATAGGAATGATGGCGTTGGCAGCACATCTATGCCTTGCAGGTCGATATCATTCTGCCTCAGAATCTCCGCCTCTCTGCGGGCAGATTCGGCATCATTCACTTGCAGATAGACTACCAGCAGCTCTCTACGTATCTGCATATCTCGAGGATATTTCACAGATAGGCGCTCTAGCGCCATGAGTGCTGGAAACACTCTATCAATATATCTTGCCGTGATGGCGATGCCCATATTCACATCATCATCATCAGGATAATCCCATAGCAAAGCAGCATATATTGTGTATGCCGCCTCATAATCCCCATTCTCTAGATGCTTAGCGGCCTCAGCCTTCTTTGCAACAAGCTCAGCATCAAGCACTTCTGCTTGTGAATCACTTTGTGTATCTTGCACAGCCTGCGCAAATCCTACTTGCGCACAGATAAGCACGCAGAAACAACATAAAAACTTCTTCATAATACTTGGTTACACCATTTCCAAATTAATTTCTGTTATTAGACTTTGACAAAAGTCCCCTTCGGCGGAAGGGGACTTGACGCATTCCTAGTTACAAACACCGCTACAGTTTATATTTTTGCCATCCATATTCACAAGAGAAGAGCCATCATTTCTTTGAATATCAAGATTCAATGATGGATTACTACCGATCTTGCCTGTCAATATTGAACTAGCTTCATTAGCGCTCCAATATGATCCCCTTTGATTAGGATCGCCTGTGAATCTAAGATCGTCTGAGCTACTAAATGAGCCATCTGCTTGGATAACCATCCCGCCATCATGTCTGATTTCTAGGTGATCAGGCCCATTATGTTGGCGAATATCAGCCTCAAAACTAGTGACCTGCCCAGAGCTCATATTCACATGGAATGAAAAGCTGCCTGCTGAGCCTGATACGCCGCTGACACGATCTAGAGAGCCTGTATATACAGCCGCTTCCACTGTGACTGGTGTAAGCTCTGGCGGCAACACGCCATTGTCGTTTGCTTCTTTAATAGCATTATCCACAGCATTAATTGTTCTACCGCCTAGATCATTGCGGCTTTCCGTGGCTACTGTTTCACTATCAATTGGCAATGAAGGGCTCACCTGCTGCGACACGCGCAATTCATCCGCTGTCGCCTCGCGCACGCTAGCCGCGCCACCAGCATCTGCATGTAGCGCCATGCCTGTTAAATCAGATGACACCACCTCGTTAGTCGCTATGCTTGTCACAACCACAGGGCGGCCTAATGTTGCATCATTGATGATAGTGGATGTGCCTGCTGGCTGCACTATCGCGGTGACCGTTGTGCCGCGAATTGCTATGGTCGCGTGTGGAGTGGATATATTAAAATTCTCTGGGTTGCGTTTCACTATCTCACCTGTGACGACGCGCGCCACACCCTTGGCAATATTGGCAGCAAAGGAATTGCCAGTGCCAGAAAAATCAAAATCAGTAAGTGCAAGCTCTGTGTCTGGCGAAAGCGACATGATAGTGTCATCGCGGAAGAGCACTTGCACGCGCCCATTATCGCCTGTGATGATCACATCATCTTGATATATAATAGCTTTAACTGTAGCTGGGTACGAATCACCACCCATGCCAGCGCTCTCTAGCTGCACATCACCTGAAACGCTTAGCACTATGCCCGCAGGTTGCGACACAATTGAGCCTGCGGGCTGCGCGTACGCTGCGATGTTTATAAGAAATACAAAAAACACAATTTTTATTATACGCATTAAGCTCCCCATTTTTAAGTCCAAAACATTGGATTGACAAGAAAAGGCCATGAAAGTTGTAGTGGGGAATCTATTGCGGGCAATACCCGCAACGGGCGACCAAGTTGGTCGCCCCTACGAAAGCATTTCATTACCTATATGACAAAATTTATCTTCTGCAATCGCCTTGACAGCTTATGCCCCTGCCGTCTAAATCTACAATAGAGTGGTTGCTATTATTTCTAATATCAAGATCTAAATCTGGGCGGCGACCAATCTCGCCTCTCAGTGATGAATTGGTTTCATTAGCACCAGAGTATGAATTTCCCCATCTGCCACTTTCGCTTCTAAATTCAAGATCTCCAGGGTTGCTTTGGAAAACGCCATTATTATCTATAGACATCACTCCACTCTGTCTAACCTCTAGACTGCCTCTACTCCCACCATTACGCTCAATATTAGCACTAAAATTGGTGACTAATCCAGAGTTCATATTCACATTGAACGAAAAATTACCTGAATGGGTTGGAAACCATCTACCATTAGATAATGACCCTTTATACACAGCCTCTCCTACTCCCAGCTCAGCAGTCATTGGCTTGAACTCTTCTGGCAAATACTCAGGATTAGTCGCATTATTGATCACTCTATCTGTTAGATTGCTACGGCTATCCACGGCTGCTATCTCGCTATCTGT
>JAITWL010000061.1 GCA_031285285.1 Deferribacteraceae bacterium
TTAATCATAGGCTATCCCGCATTCTTGCGCAACAGCACGGGCTGTGGCTATCAGCTCTTCGGCAGATAGCTTCATAGTGTTAGTTTCGCTAGAGTAGCAAAAATCATGTGGCACAGCTATGCCGCCCTGCTGCGGCTCCCAAGGCAGGAATTCTGGTGTGATCCTATAATGATCAGCATATTCAAGTGTGTGGCGAGCATCATCGATAGGAATCATCACTTCGTGCAGCTTTTCGCCAGGGCGTATGCCCACGATATTTATTTTAGCTTGCGGGGCAAGTGTCTTAGCAAAATCGATCATCTTCATGCTTGCTATCTTTGGCACATATATCTCACCAGCTTGCATAGTGTTGAAAGCCTTGACTACTAACGCCATAGCCTGCTGCATCCTTATCCAGAAGCGAGTCATAGCAGGATCGGTGATGGTGAGCTCGCCACGTAAGCGCTGCTCAAGGAAGAGAGGCAGCACAGAACCACGGCTACCTAGCACATTGCCATAGCGAACCACTGCAAATTTTGTGCTGCGGCCGCCTGCATAAGCGTTGCCAGCGATAAAGAGCTTATCAGAAGCGAGCTTCGTTGCCCCATAGAGATTCACAGGGTTAGCGGCTTTATCAGTGCTAAGAGCTACCACACGCTTGACGTTATTATCTATGCAAGCCTCAATCACATTCTGGCCGCCGATAATATTGGTTTTCACAGCTTCAAAGGGGTTATATTCCGCTGCCACCACCTGCTTTGAGGCGGCAGCATGTATGGCATAGTCCACACCATATAGCGCCCTGACGAGGCGATCCTTATCGCGCACATCGCCTATAAAGAAGCGCAGCAAGGGATGTTCGCCAAAGCTGCGGCTCATTTCATATTGTTTATACTCATCTCGCGAGAATATAATGATCTTTTTGGGCTTGTATTCAGCAAGCAGATATTTTGTGAAACTTTTGCCAAAAGAGCCCGTGCCACCAGTGATGAGGATGGTTTTATCATTAAACATATAGTCGTCCTTTGATATCACTATAGCACATCATTTTTTGTAGTACATCATTTTTTATTTACATAAAAAATCCCCCGATAACGCAATGATCCAGTTTACGTTATCGGAGGAAGGGGCAAAAAATCTTACTAGAGCTGAGAATTATTGATTGCTTACTGTAAACTCTCTGCTTAAATTTTCCAGCTGCTCGGCCAGCTGGGCGAGCTTGATGCTATCTGCTGACACATCTTCTATATTTTCTTTGGTTAGCTGCACGATATTGCGGATGGTTTCCACCAGAAGCGTCACCTGATTCACTATTGTTAATTGGTCGCGCGTCGATACGCCTATTGTTTGTATAGATGCTATCGACTCTTGCACGGCATCTAGCAGCTCCACAGTCTTGGTGGTGTAGCCCACACATTGCTCCACTATCGTGCGGCTTTGCTCCATAGCTTCCACGGCTCTGCCTGAGCCTTGGTGCAAATTGGTGATCTTAGCCTGTATTTCCTCTGTGGCTTCTTGAGTTTGAGAGGCGAGCTTGCGCACCTCATCCGCCACCACAGCGAATCCACGGCCGCTATCACCTGCGCGAGCTGCCTCTATAGCGGCATTGAGCGCGAGAAGGTTAGTCTGATCGGCCACGTTCTTGATCACTGTCACCACCTCATCTATCTGTTGCACGCCGCTTGCAAGCTCCTGTATTGCATGGCTAGAATTTTCTATATCTGTGCTTAGCTGCGATATGCCGCGCTGGGTCTCTCGTATTGATTGATTACCCGCTGCGGCATCGCTCTTTGCACGGCTGGCGGTGTCACTTGCGGCCTCAGCATCGGTGGATACTTGCTCCACTGCTGTGGCCAGCTGACCGATAGCGCTATCTATCTCTTGGCTTGCTGATATTAGCTGCCCTGAGCCGTCTTGCAGGCTATGGGTGCTTTTCATCAAGCGCTGGCTGGTTTCGCGTATTTCTGCAGCAGCATCCACCACACGAGCCACAAGGTGATCCATCTTTTCAATAAGGCTGTTAAACTGCCTCACTAGCGGAAAATTAGCTGTGTTGCGATATGTGAGATCGATATTGCTGCCATCTAGCAGGCGCTCGGTGGTCATCGCTAGCTCATCACCAATATCAGCTTGCCGCTTCGAGGCCACAGCCAGTATAATAAGCACCACGGACTCCACCACCACATAGGCCGCATGTAGCATGATAATCTTCCAGCCATAGGCTGCACTTTCGCCACGCACCACCCATATGCCGATATCCATATGCTGCTGCATCATGAAGAAAGCCACATGGTGCACAGCGATAGTCACCGCGCCTGCCACAATAGGCGGCCAATCACGATAATATACAAGGAAAGCCAAAAATACGAATATGCCAAAATGCATCTCCACCAAGCCGTGACTCTGCTGGATATTGACAGCACTCATGATCATAAAACCAGCCGCCACCATGCAGCGATAGATGCGGCTGCCTGCAATCACCCTATAAAGCAATGTCAGCAGGATAGTTGTGCCACCACCTACGGCAAAAGTGGCAGTCCATGTGGAATGCCAGAAACTCAAGCCAATAGCATATACAAAAATCACCCACATGATGGTGAGCATCAGCAGATCGGCACGCTTGTAAAAAGCAACTTGCATATTCCAACGATCAAGCGAGCAAATGGTCTTTTGACCAGTTTTCTCATCAAGTATAGACATATTCACCCCTAAGAACGTGCTATTCATAGATTCACGAATAGTGAACCAAGATAGCATGATGTTTGCAAAATGTAAAGAAGGAAAGTGCGGAAGGTGTAAGTGGATGACAACAGGGTTGTTCTATATCCGTCAATGGGGAATACGCAAGTGAAATCGCTCTTAATTGGTAACGTCTCCACACTGGATTTATTCTGGATTGCGGCTCAAGGCCGCAATGACGTCACCTGAGCGAAGCGAATGGGTCTTGACATTTGAGGCCTTTGTTTCGTGACAAGCCTAATGACGAAATGGAAACATTTTTCACTGAGAACAGAGACCATTGAATGACAATAAAAGATTGCTTGTATTGATGCTTTTGGCTATACTGATCAACTCAAACTTCTGTGCTTGAGCAATTGCACTAAAACTGTGGAGAGGATTTTATTATGACTGGTTCTGATATTCGGGCTGCTTTTTTGAAATATTTTGAGGAGCGTGGGCACACGGCGGTGTCTTCATCAAGCCTTGTGCCGCATGACGACCCTACGCTGCTTTTTGCCAATGCTGGGATGAACCAATTCAAAGATATCTTTCTGGGCAAGGCCACACGCTCTTATAATAGAGCCACTAGCTGCCAGAAGGTTGTGCGTGCTGGCGGTAAGCATAACGATCTTGAAAATGTCGGCCGCACAAGCCGCCACCACACATTTTTTGAAATGCTTGGCAACTTTTCCTTTGGCGATTATTTTAAGAAAGATGCCATAGTCTTCGCTTGGGATTTTCTCACAAATGTGCTGCATCTGCCAGCTGAGAAGATGTTTGTCACTATCTATCTTGATGATGATGAGGCACACGATATCTGGCGCGATGTGGTCGGCCTGCCAGAAGATAAGATTTTGCGCAAAGATGAGAAAGACAATTTTTGGCAGATGGGTGATACTGGCCCTTGCGGCCCTTGCAGCGAGATACACATCGATCAAGGCCCTAATACTGGCTGCGGACGTCCCGAATGCAGCCCTGATTGCGATTGTGACCGCCATCTTGAGCTATGGAATCTCGTATTCATGCAATATAACCGCGATATAAATGGCACGCTGCATCTGTTGCCCAAACCTAGCATAGATACAGGCATGGGGCTTGAGCGCGTGGCTTCTGTGGTGCAGAAAGTCACTAGCAACTATGATACAGACCTAATCCTGCCCATCATCGACTATGCAGCCACTATGGCAGGTGTGCACTATGGCGAAAACGAAGCGACAGACGTCTCACTGCGCGTGCTCGCCGATCATGCCCGCAGCACCACATTCCTAGTGGCTGACGGCGTGCTACCATCTGGAGAAGCGCGCGGTTCAGTGCTTCGCCGTATTATGCGCCGCGCAATGCGTCATGGCAATGCGCTAGGCATGGATGACATCTTCTTTTATCAGCTTTGTGGCTTCGTTATCGACTTTATGAAAGGTCACTATGTAGAGCTGGCTGATAAGAAAGATTTTGTGGAAAAGATAGTGATGACTGAGGAAGAGGCATTTAGTCGCACGCTGAATAATGGCATGCGCGTCATCCGCGAAGATATAATTGAAAAACTTCCCTCTGGCTGCACTGTGAGCGGAGAGATAGTATTTAAAATGTATGATACACTTGGTTTCCCTGCAGATCTCTGCGATGATATCCTCACTGACGCTGGCTTTAGCGTAGATATGGAAGGCTTTCGCAGCTGTATGGCGCGCCAGCAGGAGATGGCTAAGCGTGCAGGGCTATCAAGCGGCACTTCTGCTGTGTCTGATATAATCAAGCAGGTGGCATCGAAGCATAAGAGCGAATTCAAGGGCTATGACAGCCTTGAGATAGATGCCACAGTGCTAGCGATAATCTCAGATGGTAAAGAAGTGGAAAGTGTTTCCAATGGCGCAGATGTTGAGATTATACTTGATGTAACCCCATTTTATCCAGAAGGCGGCGGTCAGACTGGCGACTATGGCACAATATTTGCCCCTTTTGGCAACAATTTATTTGCAAAACATATAGAAATTGTCCATACATATAAGGTGGAGGGGAGCATAGTGCATCGTGGGCGCGTGATTGATGGCACTATCACCAAGGGAATGGATGTATTCGCTAAGGTTGATAGCACTAGGCGCAACGCTACTCAGCGCAACCACACAGCTACTCACCTCTTGCACAAAGCTTTGCAGACAGTGCTTGGCCCTCATGCAAGGCAGGCAGGCTCTAGCGTCACTCCAGATGGCTTGCGCTTTGACTTTACTCACACTGGCCAATTAAGCCCAGCTGAGTTGCAAAAAATCACCGAGATGGTGAATGCAGCCATATATGATGGGCGCAATGTGACAAAAGAGCTAAAATCGCAGGAAGAGGCTGTAAAAGGCGGCGCAACCGCACTATTTGGCGAAAAATATGGCGACACTGTGCGAGTGGTCACTGTGTGCGATTACTCGCAAGAGCTTTGCGGCGGCTGCCATGTGGATAATACTGCACAGATTGGCTTATTTGTGATAGTCTCCGAAGCTGGCATTGCAGCTGGCACACGCAGAATTGAGGCGCTGACAGGCGCGAAAGCAAATGAATACCTCATGGAGCGCAGCCGTATAGTGGCTGGCATCATGGAGCAGCTGAAAGTGCAGCATGCAAGCGAGCTAGAGCTGCGTATTATGGCTATCACAGAGCAGCTAAAAGAGCATGAGAAAGCGCTGAAAGCTATAAAAGAGCGTGAATCAGCCAGAGAAGCAATGCAATCGCTCAAAGCTGCGCGCAACATTAATGGTGTGGATGTGGTTGTAGCTAAACTTGCTGATTTAAGCGCCGAAGAGCTGCGCAATGTGGTGGATGGCATTATTAATGATATGAAAACGCAGGCTATAGTGTTAGTTGGCTCTGTGACAAATGATAAAGTGAGTCTAGTGTGCCGCGTGACGCCTGATCTAGTGGGTAAATATAAGGCTGGCGCATTGATACGCGAAGTGGCTAAGATAGTGGGAGGCTCAGGCGGTGGCCGCGACGATATGGCGCAAGCAGGTGGCAAAGAGCCAGCCAAGCTAGATGAGGCACTAGAAGCGGTGTATGGCTTGATAGGATAAGTCCTCTCAGCTTTAGCATGTTGCTGGGTGCAAAGATTTTAAAAAGCTTTATTCTTCGTCATTGCGAGGCTCTGCGAAGCAATCTAGGATTCAGGATTATGTGGCCTCTGGACAATTATTAGGGCCTCGCAATAGACTTGTCACGAAACAAGGCCAGAACAAGTCCCTTCTTGTAGAAGGGGCGGCAAGCAAAGCCTGACGGGGTAGTGATCTACAGCTTTTAGCCATTGGTAATAGCTATGCATGTAAGCATTACAACTTATCGCATTAATTATGGCTACTAATTTATATTGTAATGCTTACATGCATAATCATAGCAATGGTTTAAGGCTAAGGAACCACTACCCCGCCCTGCGGGCACACTTCATCTATGGGGCTACCTGTGATACCTTCCGCCGAAGGGGACTTTTGCCTTACTTTGTTTCATGACAAGTCTAATGACGGATTCTCAATCCCACCAAAAATACCAAGCTTTTGCGTCTGTTATACAGCTCGCACGGCCTCGGATGCTTGCTAGCTCTTCGCCTACCTGCATCACTATATCATAGCAGAAGGCAAAATGCTCTTTTGCCAAGGCTTCCGCATCGTTATCTGTTGTTGGTGGCTTAGTGACAGCCATCTCCCAGATATCATAGCTGACAACGGCTGGCACAGCGCCATATTTCTCATACCAATAACGGAAAACTGCTGCCTGAGCCGCTGGACTTGGACAATCATTAAAGCCGCCCATAGGCAGCCATGCGGCCAGCTCCCACGGATTTGCTGTGGGAATCTTGGCGATGATCAGCTCTTCGCAACCATCATACGAGATGAAATCATCAGAAAAACCCTCTATATCAGGATTGAATTCACCTAAAATATCTTCGTCGCTATGCATCTCTTCTGTATATTCTTGAAAGCGCTCACCTAAGTAGCTTGCGACATCAACATCTGCCATCTTTTTCAAGATAGACTCACGCAACTGTGCCATGCCTGCTGGGCTTTCATCTAACTCAGCATCCTCTAAAGCAAGCTCTAGCGACTCAGCCAATATATCACTGGTATTGATGATAAGCGGAATGAAGCCATCGCGTTTGCCCTGCTCGCTTAGCTCTTGCCAGCGAGCTTGGCCTTTGCTGCTGTCAGTCAATAGCTCGTAGTCGCAGGCAAGTAGATCAATAATCTTTTTGCAATCTTCGGTCATAATAAGCCACCATATACAAAAATCTCAGGTCTTCGACCTTCGAGGATCGCGGCTTTATCCTCGCTTGGGTGAACCAAGCTGCAGTACGCCGCTCCACAATTCAGTCGCTTCGTTCGTCTTGCGAAAACCGAGCGCGTATTAGAAAATGCTTCCTTGATACGCGAGGTTTCGTGAAACACAACCCCAAACCCCATCTTGGGGCTTTAATTAATTCTTAATCGCCACCATCATCTCAGTCAGCAAGTGCTCACGTGCTGTAGTGTCGGGGCTGTTATAATATAGCTCATGCATTGTGCCTAGTGGCATCAGCTGCTTGTCGGCTATCCAGCCAAAGACCTCATGATAGAATGGCTCTATCTCTTCATATGGGCCCATATACATGGCTTTCACATACTTGCCAGCAGGGATAGTTGAGCTTTTGATATCACCATTCGCAG
>JAITWL010000110.1 GCA_031285285.1 Deferribacteraceae bacterium
ATCATAGCGATAGTTTAAGGCTAAGGAACCACCCCGCCCTGCGGGCACCCCTTCTCCGCCGAAGGGACTTTTGCCTTACTTTGTTTCATGCGCTAATGCCTTTTCCAGCGCTGCTATTAGCGCCTGTTCAGTATCAGCGCTGTAGCTGCTAAAGTATGGCAAACTGTAATCTTCGCTGGGGCTAAGTGCATCGGGCACTATGTAATCCACCTTGGCATTTCCTAGCACTCCCCAGCGGCAAGGGCTTTGGCTCTTCTTGGCGGGATAGATGGCCACTATGCGCTTGCCTAGCGCACCTGCTATATGCGTGGGGCCTGTAGATGCGCCAAGGAAGGCATCGCCTTTGTCTATAATAGCGGCAATATTGAGCAGATCGCCATCATTTGCATAGAGGTGCACTTTCGTTTGGCTTTCTGCTATAAGCTTCTCTGCGCGAGCCTTTTCAGAGATATGGCAGACTAACACCAGCGCCACATCAGGCTGACGGGCACTGAATAGTCGTAGCAGATTGCTATATTGGCTATCAGTGATATTCTTGGCTGAGCCACCTATGAAGGGGTTCACCACTAGGCTGCGGCCATCAATATCCTCTGCGGCAAAGAATAGCTCAGCGATTTCTTTATGGCTGGCATCATAGTAAAGCCTTGTATTCAGCTCATATACGCTATCAAAGCGCGCTCTATCTAGCCTACGTATGAGGTCTAGATTATATTCGCCTTCGTTTTTGATTGATTTAGAGCGCTTTTGCCAAAGACCCTTATTGTAAGTGATAAATGATGAAAGCTTTGAAAGCGGACCTATCCTAAGCTTTGCCTTGCTCGCTCTGGCAAGCCTTGCCACAAAGGCATCATTATATAGTGCGATAAAGATATCAGGCGCAAAGCTGTGTAGCTCTGCACATAGCGCCTCTGTGGAATAGTCATCTATTTTGATTATGCGATCTACATAGGGTAGGTTCTTCACAATCTCATAGTTGTACCGCCGTACCAGCACTAAGAGTTCGGCCTCTGGATACATTTTTTTCACCATGAAAAAGCTAGGAATCGACAATATCAGATCGCCTATCTTATCAGTCCGAGAGACTATTATCTTCATGCTAGCTCCTTCTAGTTTGCTAATAGTAGTAAATATTAGTCAAAATAGCAACTTATAAACTGGAAAACATCTAGCCCACGAAATCCCGCAATTGACAGGCGTTGGCAATAATTGGCAATGCCTGTTGGCAAGAATTGACAATACCAAAATGTGTGTTGGCAAACATTGGCAATGGATATTCTATTAATTTTTGCTAAACTGATCTACGATTGAGGTTTTTAAAAAATGCGTATTACAAAAATTCTACTATTCATCTTATTGATGTCAGTATCTGCTATTGCACAACAGCAAGAGGCAGGCATAGTGCTCGCAGTGAATGGCGACGTTCGGATTGAATCCACTGGCGTTGGCGACTCTGTGCCCGCGACTGTTCGAAGCATCATATATCAAGATGATCTCATTATCACAGGCTCTGATGGGCGCGTGCAGATTCTTTTTAGGGATGACACTATTATGTCTATCTCGCCTGATACAGAGCTTGCGCTAGAAGATTTTGATTTTAGCAGCACTGGCAGCTCCTTTGCTGCGAATATATTGAAAGGCGTGGCGCGGGTGGTCACTGGCGAAATAGTGAAACGCAATCCTGAAAATTTCCGCATATCCACGCCTCATGCGAGCATATCTATACGCGGAACGACTGTCACAACTGTTGTGTTGCCCTCAGGCACATCCGCCATCGTGAATGATGCCACAATAGGCTTCCCTGTGGTGATGACCAGCCGCAACACCAGCGAGGTGATCTCATCAGATGCCACAGGCATGGTGCTGCATACCAGCCCTGATGGCGCAACAATCGTGCGCGAAGCAACCCCAGATGAAATGCGCCTATCGCAAAATGCGACTCCATCGCTACCTGTTGGCAGCGAGACTAAAGGTGCAGATAACCGCAATGAGCTTGATAACAGGGTGATCAGTGTTGCCCCACCACCTCCACCAACAACATTTTCTGGCAATTTAAGTGATCCCTTGGGCGTAGTTTCGTTTGATGTAGACCTAGTTAGTGGAAGCATCAATAATTTGTATGCTTATCATGCAGTAACTCCAGATGCTAATGATGTCCTTGAAATCCGTCAAACTGGTGCGCTTATGCTTGATCGATATGGTAATTTTGCAGGCAGCACCAGCAGTGGGGAAATAGCAATAACTATAAATACTGGCGACTATGGTTCTACTGATGGAGTGTCAGTCTCTGGACGTGCTAGTAATGATACTGCGAATATACGTATTGGCCTAGAGTCGGGTGGCTTGGAGTATGGCGATCTTACTGATACAGGGCTTGTGAGGCAATAAAGCATACTTATTGAGCAAACTGGCTCAATCCGCATGGATGACACAGGCCATTTCAATGTCGATACTGATGATGGAGCGCTAGCCATCCGCGGCCAAGGCGGCACACTTAGCGCAGTTGATTGGCTGTTCGTTGATGGAGAGCACCTCTAGCCCTCAGTTTATTACAATTGATATGTGGAGTGGCGGCGATAGTGGCACTTATGAAGGAGCTCTTGGGGTCACTTCATTAGATTGCACTGGTGCTTGCGATGCCAGCGGAATGTAATTAGGGATGAATTATTAAATGAAGATACTTG
>JAITWL010000118.1 GCA_031285285.1 Deferribacteraceae bacterium
CTTGCTGCATCTAGCAAAAATTGGGATGGCGGCTATATGATCTGCGGGCTGACTGGCGATGCGAATTCCTTTGCATTCCGTGATCCTTGGGGGATACGCTCAGCGCACTATTATCAGGATGATGAAATTGTGGTGTTGGCTTCGGAGCGAGCAGTCATCCAGACAGCGCTGAATGTCAGCGAAGCGGATGTGCATGAGCTGCCAGCTGGGCAGGCAATGGTCATCACAAATGCTGGCAAGGTGGAGTTTCACCAGATCCGTCCAGCTATGCCAGAAGTGCACCCCTGCTCATTTGAACGCATATATTTTTCACGTGGCAGCGATGCCAATATTTATCAAGAGCGAAAAACACTTGGCAAACAGCTTGTGGCACCGATATTAAAAGCTATTGACAACGATCTCAAGAATACTGTATTCTCTTTTATCCCAAATACGGCCGAAGTTGCTTTTTTTGGCATGATGGAAGGCTTTGATGCCCACCTGACGCAGATTAAGAAAAATAAGATTCGCCCTGGGATAACGGCTGATGAGCTTGATAAGATATTATCTATGCGTATACGCCAAGAAAAAGTAGCCATCAAAGATATCAAGCTGCGCACGTTTATAGCAGAAGGTGCAGACCGAGATGAGCTTGCAACGCACGTATATGATATCACCTATGGCTCGATCAAGGCTGGGGTGGATAATCTAGTGATCATTGATGATAGCATTGTGCGTGGCACTACTTTGCAGCAGAGTATACTGCGCATCCTTGATAGGCTAGGGCCAAAGAAGATTGTGATAGTCTCTTCCTCGCCACAGGTGCGCTATCCCGATTGCTATGGCATAGATATGAGTAGCATGAATGAGTTTATTGCGTTCAGGGCAGCCATTGCGCTATTGAAAGAGCGCGGCATGGAAGGCTTAATACATGAGGTTTACGAGCTTTGCAAGGCGCAAGAAGACCAGCCAAAAGAGGCTGTGGTGAACTATGTGAAGCGAATTTACGAGCCATTCAGCGATGAGGTCATCTCAGCTAAGATAGTGCAGCTGCTCAAGCCTGCAGGCACACGCGCTGAGGTGGAGCTTGTCTACCAGAAAGTGGAGGGGCTGCACAAAGCTTGTCCAGTGCATAATGGCGATTGGTATTTCACTGGCAATTACCCCACAATGGGTGGTAACAAGGCTGTGAATAAAGCATATATGGAATATTATATAAAATCTAACGAAAAGCGGGGTGATTAACTTGGCAATTAACGCGATTGTCCGCGTCGACGGAGACAACATTGAGCACGCGCTGAAACTTTTGAAAAAGAAAGTGGAACGTGAAGGGCTTATCCGCGAGATCAAAAGGCATGCCTACTATGAGAAACCAACAGAAGTACGCCGCAAAAACCTTTTGAAAGCGCGCCGTAAGCAGCAAAAGTTACAGCGTAAGCTTCAGGAAAAGTATAAACATTACTAGACCTGAGCTTGGCTCAAACATGCCAAAACCGAGCGTAAAAATAGCCATCTTGTGCAGACAGGATGGCTTTTTATGAAAGAAAAGAAATTTGGTTTAATCCAGCGCTATGATCCGTGCCTTAAATGGATTTTCGCTGGTATCAATCTCTGCTATACTATGATATGGTGCGCCGCGGCGATGTGTGACACTGCCTGGGTTTAATAGCGTAGTGCCATCGCTCATCTTGCGCAGCAAAGGCGCGTGGGTATGGCCGAATATTATGATATCGGGCTGGTAATCTTTGAAATAGTATACCAGCCAGTTTTCATAGGTGCTGCGTGCTTGATGCCCGTGGATGACAGCTATCTTGATGCCGTCAAGCTCCATGCGTAGCTCTGCTGGCAGTCTAAAGAAATCATTATTCCCTCGCACTGCATAGAAAGCCTTGCTTGCGTCTATGAAGCTATCATAGCATTCTTCCGATGTGAAATCGCCAGCATGGATAACTGCATCTGCGTGTGCAACTTCGGCTTTCATCGCCTGCGGCAACCTGTCATAATCTCCTATATGAGTGTCTGAAACGACTATAATACGCAATTTTACACACCACTCGCTTTGTTGCTACGCTTATCTTTGATATAAATCTGCTTCACATGTGGCGCTTTCTCATCTGAGCGTTCATCGATCTGAAAAAGCTGAATCTGGCGAATGATATCCGTCAGCTTAGAATAGCCATAGTTGCGTGGATCAAATTCTGGCGAGTGGTTTGCGATATGCTGCCCCACAGAGCCTAGATAGGCCCAGCCTTCTTCATCCATTGTGGCATTAAGAGCCGTGCGCAGCATATTCAAAAGCTTAGTGTCGCCCTTGAGCTCCTTTGTGGTCATGCGTTTCACTGGCTTATTATCGTCTTCAATATCGTCGGTGTGCTGTTTCAATATTTCAGTGTAGATAAATTTATCACAGGCACTGATAAATGGCTGTGGGGTCTTTTTCTCGCCAAAGCCATACACAGTGTGCCCAGCTTCTCTGATTCGCGAAGCTAGACGGGTAAAATCGCTATCGCTAGAGACTATGCAGAACCCATCAAATGTGCGTGCATAGAGAAGATCCATCGCATCAATAATCATCGCACTATCAGTGGAATTTTTGCCAGTAGTATAGCTAAATTGCTGTATTGGCTGGATGGCGTGTGTTAAGAGCACATCCTTCCAGCCCTTTAGATGCGGGCTTGTCCAGTCGCCATATATACGCTTAACGGTCGCGGTGCCGTATTTTGCGACTTCTTGCAGCAGACAATCCACAATAGACGCGGATGCGTTGTCTGCATCAATCAAGACCACCAGTCGGCTTGATGCAAAATCACTCATTTATGAATACTCCTTCCGATCATTTCTTCTTAAACTCCTTCACTATATTTTCCCCAAATATATAGGCTTCGGCCATCAAATCGGGTCTAGCTGCTGCTTCACCTGCCTTATCAGCAGAGCAATAGAGCGCCCCCATCCAGCGAGCCTTTGTCATGCTGCACATATCCTGAAACATGCGCAGCGCATTGACGCAGCCAGAGCGGACTGCATCTGCATCTTCAAAAGAAAATAGTGCAGCAAAGCCCTTTGTGCTGAATGGAGCACGTGGAAGCACCGCCACAGCCAAGAGCCTATCTATAAATTGTTTAGCCTGCCCGCTGATATTGAACCAGTGCACAGGGCTTGCGAAGATGATAACATCAGCATCGGCCACAGGCTGATAAAATTGATACATATCATCATGCACCACACAAAAATTATCGCTATTGATACAAGCGTAGCAGCTACGGCAGTTATTGATAGTCAGCCTGCCAATATCAATGACTTGTGCCACTGCGCCCGCCACCTGTGCACCCTCGGCCACTTTATCAGCAAGCGCAGAGGAGTTGCTGCCTGATCTATAGCTGCTTTTGATGATTAAGATTTTCATTTAATTAGCTCCTGCGCATTCGCTCGGATCACCCTTGATCTTGTCAATCGCATGTGGGATAGCTCCAAGCAGAGCGCCTAGGTTCTCCACAGCGCCTTTAGGGCTGCCGGGCACGCTTATAATCAATGTGTTAGCTCTGATGCCGCAGACAGCACGCGAAATGATAGCTTTGATAGTTATCTCGCGGCTTACTCTGCGCATCTCTTCCTCAAAGCCAGGCAAGCGTCGCTCTATCACTGCAAGCAATGCCTCTGGCGCTATATCACGAGGCGATACACCCGTAGATCCGTTGGTCACAATCAGATCATAGCCTTCGATATCTGCAAGCTGCTTGATAAGGTGCTCCAAAGTGCTGGCCTCATCTGGAATAACTTCCAGTCGTATTGAATCGCCGCCGAGCTTTTGCTCAAGCAGCGCCTTCAATGCTGGGCCAGTTTTATCTTCATACTCACCACGAGAGGCTCTGTCACTCAGTGTGATAATAGCTATACGAAGCATGTTTATTTATAATCGTTTAGTATAAAATGCAGCGTCTCACCCTCATGAGTGATGCTCATCTCATTGCCAGTGATCTCAAAATCGGCGCCTGTGCTCAAGGCTTTAAATAGCACTTCTTCGGCTTTGCTAAGTGTTTCATCAAAGCAGGCCATGCGTGTAGCGGCCACCATACCTTGATAGCTGCCATCTGTTAATGTCAACACGCCAGAGAAGCTATTGCACACTATACCAGATATTTGCATACCTTCATTAAACTCAACGCGTGGCTGGCGGACATTATCCACAGTTTCGATCTGCTGATCATTTATTGCCACTAGATCGTAGCGATGGTGCACTAGATCGGCATCTGTAGCTATTAGTGTTTCTGCAGGTGTGCTCTTTGTTGCACAAGCTGCAAGCATCACAGCAAATACGCATAAAATTAACTTTTTCATTATATCTCCCCTTAATATATTCATTCTCAAACCTTTGGTTTTCGAGGATCGGCGTCTTTATCTGCGGCCATAATTAAGCCTGAGGGCTACGCGCCGCGCCTCCGCAATTGTAGGGGTCGGGTTAGCCGACACGATAAGTAATCGGGCGAGCGAACCCAGCCTACAGCTCGTCTTGCGAACCCCAAACCCCTTCTAGGTGTTTAATTCGCAATTATTTCTTAGTCATATGGCCTTTGATAGCCTCAGCTACTTCTTCAATAGTCATTGCTGAGGTGTCTATCTCCACAGCGTCAGCGGCCTTTTTCAGTGGTGCTGTCTCCCTTGTGGAATCAAGTCTATCACGCTCTATAATATCTGACAAGACCTGTGTGTAGTCTAGCTTTTGCCCCTTGGCTTCCCATTCAAGCAAGCGCCGCTTTGCACGCACTTCTGGTGAGGCTGTTAAAAATATTTTCACATCAGCCATTGGCAACACCACTGTGCCAATGTCACGCCCATCCATCACCACATTTGACTTATCAGCAATCTCGCGCTGCTTGGCTGTCAAAACTTTGCGTAATGAAGCATTGGCTGCGACTTCGCTAACCATAGCAGTGATCTCAGGTGTGCGGATACGCTCAGTGACATCCTCTGAGTGCACCACCAGCCCAATCTTATATTTAAGCCGCAAAGTGCGCCCATTATCCGCAAAGTCATAGTCCACATCCTCAATCATCTTACAAAGTGCTGGATAATCAAGCTCATATGATTGTTTTAGCCATGCCGCACCGCGATACATCGCCCCAGTATCAAGATATATGAAGCCCGCCTTATCTGCCAAAATCTTGGCAATTGTGCTCTTGCCGCTGCCCGCGGGTCCGTCGATTGCTATTTGCATTGTTACTCCTGTTTCTAATTCTTCCTACTCCTCTAGCGCCACAAAATCCGCCATAAAATCAGCATATGACTTGCCTATGCCTGCTAGAGCTTCTTTTGATACCACAACTCCGAAGCGTTTGGCTAGCAAAATATTGATCATCGCTAGTCTATGGTCGCCATATGATTGCAATACTGTGTCTTTGCTCACTTTATGCTCTTTGAGTGGGTAGACCTTGAGCCCATCAGGGTAAATCTCCACTGTAGCGCCCAAGCAGCGCAGATTCTCTGCTATTTTCTCAAATCTACCTGATTCTTTTGCACGAAGCTGCGTCGCGCCGCGGATCTCCACTGGCTCTTGCGTGAATAGCCCCATCACAGCTAATAGTGGCAGCTCTTCTTGCGCTAAAGATGTTTGTACTCCATCCACCAGCCCACCAGTCAAGCGAGAATAGTATGCAGCAATGTTTCCCAGAGGATCATGCGATGAATCACTATACACTAGCTGGATATCCGCACCCCATGATTTTAGAATATCCAAAAATACGCAACGGGTAGGGTTTAAGCCGACATCAGCTATAAAAAGTTCTGACCCACTGTGCATATACACAGCTGCTATCATATATGCTGCAGCAGAAATATCACCAGGGATAAAAAGCTTGCAGGGCTTCAATGGTCTATTACCAATCACAGTGGTCATTCCATTCGCACGATTAACCCTTCCATCAAAGTATGGTAGCAATCGCTCAGTATGATCACGTGTGTTGCCATAGTCTGGCAGGCTTGTCACGCCGTCAAGCTGCAAAGCCGCCAGTATGATGCCTGTTTTCACCTGTGCAGCAGGATAGTATGTGTCAATATTGGCAGGCTGCATCTGTGCGGATTTGATTTCGATCGGCAGATATAGGCTATCTTCATGCTGTTGCAGCTGGATATTTGCACCCATCTTGCGAAGTGGCACAGCTATGCCTTCCATAGGCCTGTATTCTAGCGCTGTACTGCCATATATGAAAGTGTTGAATCTTGAGGGAGCAAGCAAGCCTGTCATAAAGCGGGCAGTATTGCCTGAATTTCCGCACCATAGCGGCTGTGCAGGTGCGCTGAAAGCTTTGTAACCGCTAGAATTGACACTCACACGGCTAATAGAGCGCCCCTTATAGCGCCGCTCTGATATCGAAAATTCCACACCCAAAGACGCAAGACAGCCCAAAGTCGCCAGACAGTCGTCACTCAAAAGGACATTATACAGCTCAGACTTGCCCTGAGCCATAGCTGCCATGATGAGCGCACGATTGCTGATGCTTTTGTCCGCAGGTGGCCAATAAGCCCCTGCGACGCGAGATATCTTGCCGAACCTCATAAATAATCTCCGTCGGCACGTCCTGTGCCGAGCTCCGCACACGCGGCTTTATCCTCGGCAGGAGACCTGCCTTGCGGTACGCCGCTTCGCGACTGGAGTCGCTGCGCTCGTCTCGCGCTGTCTTGCCCACGTCCTGTGGGCGCGATGATCGATATTTATAGCACCGCTTTTAGTGCACTGATAAAAGTCTCGTTCTCTTTCTGTGTACCAATAGTGATGCGGATATACTCACCTTGAGCAGGGTAAAAACGAGCTATCACACCCTTAGCCAAAAGGCTCTCAAATACCTTCTTCCCATTACCCACATTCACCATTATAAAATTGGACTGAGAAGGAATATAGTCAAGATCTAGTGCTTCAAATTGCTCATAAAGATATTTTTTACCGCTAAGATTGCCTGCTATCACATTTTGGAGGTATTCTGTATCATGAATAGCTGCCACAGCTGCCACTTGAGCAAGCATATTAGTGTTAAATGGCTGGCGCACACGGTTCATCATGGCGCAGCAAGCTGCATCGCCTATCATATAGCCAATACGCAGCCCTGCAAGGCCATAAGCCTTAGAGAATGTGCGCATCATCACCATATTAGGCTGCTCTTTATACCAATGCACAGTGTTTGGGATATCTGTTGCATCAGCAAACTCGATATAAGCCTCATCCATCACAATGATCGTCTCTTCAGGCACGCGTTTAACGAATGCGCGCAGATCATTTTCTGGAATATATGTACCAGTAGGGTTGTTAGGATTCGCAAGGAAAACAACACGCGTCTTAGCATTGATAGCAGCTAGCAAGCGCTCAAGATCCACTTCAAATCGTGCGCCAGTTGGTATCCAATTGCAGCTTGTCTGCATAGCCTGCGCGATTATGCCATAGACCGAGAAAGATGGCGATGGGGAGACAACATGCTCGCCTGCCTTCACGTAAGTGCGCAGCAGCAGCTCGATTATCTCATTGGAGCCTGAGCCAAATACTAAACAATCAGTAGGCACATCATAGTTCTTGGCGACAGCCGCGCGAATATGGAAGGCATCTCCCAGCGGATAGCGGCAAATCTCATCTAATGAGGCTTTGACTGCCTCCAGCACCTTAGGTGAAGGCCCAAATGGGTTTTCGTTAGATGCGAGCTTGATAATATCTGTCAAGCCATATTCTCGCTTCAATTCATCTATAGGCTTGCCTGGCTGATAAGCCACAAGGCTAGCGATGTCTTTACCTGCAAGTTTCGCGTAATCGATCATAAAGTTCTCCTAATTATTGTTTTATCCTTCCCATAATCTCATTAATACTTATAGGTCGAAAATCATTCACATCCACCCCAACATTAAATGCTCTTTCGCCTAATGCCTCTAGGCGTGCAAGCTGAGTAGGATCCTTGCGGCTATTGTGCACATGGCCATGCAAGTGTATAGAACCGCCAAAAAAGCCATCCCACTCAAGTATCGGATAGTGGAAAAGCACAAATTTTTGATGATCGTATCTTAGCACATAATAGTCTTTTATCCACTCAAAATATGATTGGTCGAAAGCTTTTTCATCCACATACCCATCGTGGTTGCCTCTAATTAAGTATTTCTTGCCATTTAATTTTTTTAATAATTTATTGGCATCCTCTCCATCGCCTTTGTGGATGAGGTCTCCAAGGATATAAATTTCATCTTTCTTAGATACACAGGCATTCCAGTTATTTATAAGTGTATGATGCATCTCCTCGCAGCTGATAAATGGGCGTGCGCTAAGGTTGATAATATT
>JAITWL010000136.1 GCA_031285285.1 Deferribacteraceae bacterium
GGTATATGCTGGCGAAAGGGGGATTTTTGATCGTAAAAGTCCCCTTCGGCGGAAGGGGTGACCCGAAGGGGCGGGTAGTGGCTCCTTAGCCTTAAACCATCGCTATGATTATGCGTGCAAGCATTATAATATAAATTAGTAGCCATAGTTAATGCGATAAGTTGTAATGCTTACATGCATGCATATTACCAATGGCTAAAAGCCATACTAGACAAACAAGTCTAGATATCGTATCATATAAGTATTGAAGACTAAGGTGATTTAATGAATATCAAAGATGAACTTGCGCGTTGCTATAATTTGCAAAAATTTTTTACTGCTCTGCCTGAGCGTTTCCCAGTTGGCGAGAATCTACTATTAGAAGAATTTGTCACAGGTGCTGAGGATGCGTGGCTGAATAGTCTTGTTGCTGCTGCTAATCCAGATCATATCCGTTATCACAGGGCAGAAGACATCATCGCAGCCGCTGGGGCTGATTTTACCCTGATTAGCTACAAGCGAAAAGCCGAGCAGCTTAGCTTTAGTCTGCTTGATGGTAGTGCTATAAAAGAGCAGCTTGCCAGCTTGCCAGCCGATATTGCAAATATCATCAAGCCAAAGCTGTCGGAGCCAGAGCTATCAGAGACTACGCTAACGCTTACGGTGCATAGAGGTAGCTTTCACTGGAGCTTTAGGAGAGGCTTATGAATTGTGATATAGAAGGCTTAGTGGTAGATAATGGCGATCCGTACATCCATGTGAAGACCACACCTGCCTCGGCCTGTGCGGGCTGTGCAGGCAAGATGCTCTGCGGCTCAGGGCGTATATTGAAGGTGGCCAGCAAGACTCCATTCAGCATTGGCGAGCGTGTGCGGCTATCTGTGCCCCATAGCACAGGCTTCATCATCTCTGCGCTGCTCTATGGCGGCGGCACACTAGTTGGCTTGATATTCGCATTGCTAGCATACTATCGCTGGGGCGACACAGCGGCAGCAGTTGCATTTCTGACCACCATTGCGCTATGGTTTGGATTGGTGCTGATAAAGCTACGCGGCTATGCTAAGAAGCACACAGTCATAGCAAAATCAGCAGGCGAGCAAGTGTAAAGCCTTGTAGGCTTAATCATAGCAGAAAAATATCCTTAATCCCTGTGACAAACATCTTCACGCCGATAGTCATGATAAACACTTGCATTATGCGGGATACCACACTCATTGCAAGCTTGCCAAGGAGGCGCTCTATAAGGTGGGCAAAGAGGAAAAGCACAAATATAATGCCAAAAGTCACTAAGATTGCAAGCATCGTGATCGCTAGGCCAGTTTCTTTATTGATAATGATGATGGTGGTCAAGGCTCCAGGCCCTACAAGCAATGGGAAGGCCATAGGCACAAGGCGCTGATTGGCCTCGCTATCAGATACATTATAATCTTTGATATCGTGATTCTTATGCTCTGAGGGGAAAATAATATTTTTCATACCCATAGCCACCAGCAGTATGCCGCCAGCCACACGCAGCTGAGAAAGCTCCACTTGGAAAAAATGCTCCATCACAAATGTGCCCACAAAGGTGAAGATCACCATAATCAACGCAGCCACATAGACAGTCAGCCGAAAAAGCTTCTTACGCTGAGCGCCCGCCAGATCATCAGTCATAGATATAAATACAGGTAGCATGCCAAAGGGGTTAGTGATGGCAAGCAAAGAAAAGGCACTTAGCATAATATTATTGAAAAAGTCCATTGATCCCTCACGGCTTAGCTATACTCCAAGGCTGCATAAAAGGCAACTGCTTTTATGTATTCTCAGGGTCATTTTGTTATTGCGGCTCAAGGCCGCAATGACGTGTGCTGTCACCTGAGCGAAGCGAATGGGTCTTGGCACGAGGCCTATGGAATTACAGATCGCCTACAGTCCTGCTAATTGTCTCTGCGGCCATTATCTTGGCGCTATATCGTATGCGCTGGCTACGATCTAGTATAAATACATGCGGCCAGCTGCGCACTCCATAGGCTCTAGCCATCTCCTGATCTGGCAGGGCGAAGGCTATATTCTTGAGAAATTGATACTTTGGTTGGGCGGTGAATTCGCGCAACTTTTCGGGCGTGTCAATGCCCTTGATCACCACTATCACTTGGGCAAGCCTATCTTCAGTCAAAAATTTTAGATAAGGCATCTCGCGGGCATAGACTGTAGGATAGATATTATTTGCACCAAAGCTACGCTCGCTATAGAAGACCAGCACCACAGGCATATTGATTTGCTTCAAGCGGAAAGCCGTATTATCTTCTGTCAAAAGCTGTATATCAGGCGCAGGACTAAATACTGGCAGCGGATCATTCTGGCGATAGCTATGCAATTGCCAAAAGGCGATAGCCACTAAAAGTAGCACTAAAAAATTCTTCCCACTAAAGAGCCTCGCAAAGCGCGATTGAGCATAAGCCATATAATTTAACCTCAATTCCGCCACATCCTTGTGGCGCTTCATCCGTGATGGTTGCGCGGCGTCCATGCCGCGCTTAGCCGCCCACGTCCATGTGGGCTTCACGGCGGCATTGGCCGCCGACAACCCCCTAACCCCTTCTAGGGGAGCATAGGTTGCTACAAACCTTACTTCTTCTTGCTCAAAAGTTTCAGCGAGATTTCAGCATTGATGATAGTCTGTGTGAGCGCACCCACCGAAATATAATCTACTGGCAGCTTGGCATAGCGGCGTAAGAGGCTCAGATCTGCGCCTATGGATAGGTTTATCTTTGCGCGACCTTTGGCAATAGTGCATGCTTGCACTATCTCAGCTGAGTCCATGCCATCGATCATGATTATATCGGCTTTTGCATCCACAGCGGCTTGCACTTCCGCTAAGTTACGCACTTCCACACAGATGCGTGCAGTCACAGGCACTTTCCCACGCACCAGCCCCACAGCCACATCTATGCCACCAACGCTATCAATATGGCTCTCCTTGATCACAGCTGCATCATATAGACCGAAGCGTCCATTGCCGCCGCCACCCATGCGCACAGCATATTTTTCTAGCGTGCGCCAGCCAGCAGTGGTTTTGCGGGTATCAAGCAATTTGAGCACAGGTAGCCCAGATACGCCAGAGCGGCCATCCATCATTATTTTATTCATCTCAAAGGCGTTAGTTGCAATGCCAGAGAGACGCTGCAAAAAGTTCAGTGCTATTCGCTCCGCTGTCAGTATGGATGCCATATTTCCCTGCACAGTGCCAAAGCGCGAGCCAGCATTAACGATAGCACCATCGCGGCAGTTAAAGCTCACTTCTAGCGTCTTATCAATTTTCTGAAAGATATATTTCGCAAGCTCTGCGCCAGCAAGCACAAATTGATCCTTTGCCACAAAGGCAAACATGCCCTCGCCCAGCGCAAGGCTAAGCGGCTCGGTGGTGATATCGCCAGTGCCTATATCCTCAGAGAGGGCTAGCTTCACAAGATCTTTGACATTATTACTCAGCATATATTCATCCTAAGATATCAGTTTTTAGAGCTATAATATAACAGCTTTGAAATTTTTTATCCAATTATTTTTTATTGACATCCATCCTAAGACAATGCATACTAAACCTGCTTGATGCGGCTGAGGGAATGACCCTGTGACGTCGCCACTGCAACGGAGGAGCATGACCGACGCTTGCGGAGAAGGGCAAAATAGTGGTAATGTTTTTGAGCTTTCAAGGCTTTATAATAAGATTATAATACCCCTTTCATGCATAATGGAAGGGGTATTTTTTGTGTGATTAAATTGTAAATTGTAAGTGCGTAGCACCGATGTTCCCCTAGAAGGGGTTCGGGTTGTCGCGGCAAGTGCCGCGTGAAGCCCACATGGACGTGGGCGGCGAAACGCTCACACGATGTGAGCGCATCTGATAAGTATCTAATAAGGGGAAAAATACATGCGTTTTAACACCATCGCCGTCACTGGCGGCTTTAGCTTTGATCCTGAAACAGGCGCGACCAATCCGCCTCTGCATCTATCCAATGCCTATCAATTTAAGAGTGCTGAGCATGCGGCCAATCTCTTTGATCTCACTGAGGCTGGGCATATCTACACCCGCTTGCATAATCCCACCACGGATGTGCTAGAGGCTCGCTTGGCCGAGCTTGAGGGCGGCACAGCGGCTGTGGCAACGGCATCTGGCCATGCGGCAGAGATGATGCTATTTCTCGAGCTTTGCGGCGCTGGTGATGAAATTGTGGCATCAAATAGGCTCTATGGCGGCACGATGAATATTTTTGCGGCAACACTGCCTAAATATGGCATCCGCACTAGCTTTGCTGATCAGAATGATCCTGCCGCATGGGAAGCATTGGTGACAGATAAAACGAAGCTTTTCTATATGGAATGCCTTGCTAATCCTGATTCTGGCATACCTGATTTTGATGGCATCATCGCTGTGGCAAAGAAGCACGGCATAGTGGTGGTGATTGATAATACTTTCGCCACGCCTTATCTATTTCGCCCAATTGACGTTGGGGCAAATCTGGTAGTTCACTCCACCACTAAGTATCTCTGCGGCAATGGCACAGTTATGGGTGGCGCTGTGGTCGATTTGGGTAATTTTGATTGGGCTGCGCATGCGAAGCGCTATCCTGATTTTTCCACGCCTGATGCCAGCTATCATGGAGTGGTATTTGCGGAAACCTTCAAAGACACAGCTCTAGCGACTAGACTACGGCTGAAAGCCCTACGCGATATGGGCGCGACACCGTCGCCATTCAATAGCTATCTCACATTGATGGGCATACAGACCCTGCCCCTGCGTATGGCACGGCACGTGGAGAATGCGTATAGGGTAGCCCTTTGGCTGAGCACACATCCCAAAGTGAAATCAGTGAGCTATCCTGGTGTGCTTGGGCATGCGCAGCACGAGCTAGCCAAGAAATACTTCCCCAAAGGCCCGGGCGGCCTATTCACATTTGAGGCTCAAGACTACGACACTGCTAAACGTGTGATAGAATCGGTGAAACTCTGCCTGCATGCGGCGAACCTTGGCGACACGCGCACAATACTCACCCACCCCGCTAGCACCACCCACCGCCAATCAAGCCCTGAGAAGCTAGGCACAATGGGCATATCAAGGGAGATGGTGCGCGTATCAGTGGGGATAGAGGATGCAGATGATATAATTGAGGATTTAGCGCAGGCGTTGGGGTAAATATTCCGTCGTTAGACTTGTCACGAAACAAAGTAAGGCAAAAGTCCCATATGCACTAACCTAGGCTGTATATGGCTTATAGGAGCGGGTTTAACGCGAAGAACGTCATTAGACTTGTCATGAAACGAAAAAGTTGCGTCATTGCGGGCTCGACC
>JAITWL010000078.1 GCA_031285285.1 Deferribacteraceae bacterium
CGGCTCAAGGCCGCAATGACGTGTGCTGTCTCCCCCTGCGAAGCGAATGGGTCTTGGCATTTCATGACAAGTCTAATGACGAAGGATAAAGGCATATTTTATTATTCGTGACAAGCTCATGCGTTGCCAATCTCAAGAAAAAATAAGTTGACAAAAGAAAGGTCAAGCGTTACTATCTCTATAGACTAATAGTCAGTCAGAAATTTATGAAGGCTTGGACTGCAATGCTCACTCCCTAAGGTCAGGGTGTTCTGTTCTTTTTGATTAAAGCTACAGAAACGCTGCTCTTGTTGCATGTAACGCTATTACGTCATTGCGAGGAGTCTTCGACGTGGCAATCTAGGCTTCATGATTATGACGGCCTTTGGCCGACAGCTATCCTGAGGTCTGGATTAGCAACGCCTCGCAATTGACGGAATGGGAACATTCTTTATTGAAAACAGAACGACCCCTGCAGAAGGTTTTCTTTTATTGCAATGAGCTTGCAAGGGTGCTAAAATTACGAGTTTGGTTTGATAATCTTGAATAAAAAGGTATTTATGTTTTCTGATATATTGGCTCAATATGATTTTGATACTATGACAATGGCTATTAATGCCGTTTCTACGGATCAGGTGGTGGCTGCGCTTGCGAAGGAATCGCTGTCAGTGGCTGATTTGCCTGTATTATTTTCCGAGGCTGCGGGCGATTTCCTTGAGCCGATGGCTCAGCGGGCTGCCAAGCTCACAAAAGAGCGATTTGGCAACACCATGCAGATTTATGCCCCGCTATATCTTTCGAATGAATGTGGCAACAGTTGCCTTTATTGCGGCTTTTCTGCTAAAAATAAAGCCATCGTCCGCCGCACGTTATCAATGGCTGAGGCTGAGGCCGAGCTGCAAGCGATTGCTGCTATGGGTATCAGGCACATGCTTCTGCTCACTGGCGAAGCGCCTGCCAAAGCTAGTCTTGATTATATAGCTGAGGCTGTGCGCCTATCTCGTGAATATGCTGATTTCACAGCTATCGAAATCTTCCCGCTTGATGTGGCAGGCTATAAGCAGCTGGTGGAGGCTGGAGCGGATGGGCTGACGCTATATCAAGAAACTTACAATGCCGAGCGCTACGACAGCATACACCCTTCTGGCAAGAAGAAGGATATGAAATGGCGACTGGATGCGCCAGATAGAGGTGCACAGGCTGGGATGCGTTCGCTAGGCGTGGGGCCACTATTGGGTCTGTCCGATCCTCGCACTGATGCTTTCTTTGCAGCGCTCCATGCTCACTATCTTATGACTACATACTGGCGCTGCGCTGTGAGCATCTCTTTGCCAAGGATGCGTGCGGCTGAGGGCTGCGCGGTGATTCCGCAAGATGTGCCAGATAAGCTTTTTGTGCAATTTATGACGGCGATTCGCCTTGCGCTGCCTGATGTCGGCTTTGTGGTGAGCACGCGGGAAGCGCCTATTTTTCGGGATAATATTGTGGGGCTAGGCGTGACACAGATGAGCGCGGCGTCTGCCACTGAGCCAGGGGGCTACACGGCGAAAAACGTTAGCACGGCTCAGTTTCAAGTGGAGGATAGCCGCTCTGTGGCTGCATTCTCCGATATGCTTATGAGCAAGGGCTATGAGCCAGTGATGAAAGACTGGGATGCTGGCCTGAAAGTGGGGAATTAATGAAAATTAAAATATTGTTATTAGCATTGTTGCTATCATTATCATTAGGCTTGCAGGCACAAGCCGCCACAGTCACGCTTGGCGTGGGCTATGGCTATGGGCAGAGCGAATACAGGTGCGTGGATGGCTACATGGAGATGTTTGGCAGCTATCGAGGGCCGCTGCCCATCGTCGCATTTGATTCTGCTTATTTTGGGCTTGGTGTGGACGGGCTTGCGTTGCATGTGTTTAATAATGGCTTGCTCACTGCAGATCTGCTATTAGCACCATTTTCAAATAAATATGATCCTGAGAATAGCGATGTGGCAGTGATGAAGCTACTGGAAGAGCGCAAGATGACAGCTGCAGCTGGTTTCGCACTGGGGCTTAATACGCCACTTGGCAGCCTAAAAGCTGTCGGCAAGGCAGACATACTGCGCGGAAGGAGCGATTCATTAACTCTCGCCCTTAGCTACAGCTATAGGATTATGCTATCACAGCGCTTCATGTTGATTCCTTCTATTGGGATACAGTATGCAAATTCTAAACACTACGACTATTACTATGGAGTGACTGTTGATGAAGCCATAAATAGCGGCTTGCCCTATTATGAAGTTGAGGAGACGGATCATTCCACATCATTTGGCCTCACGGCCATCTATGGCTTCACAGAGAACCTTGGCATGATGCTAAGCGGCAACTACACCTTGCTTGCAGACTCAATAAAGGAGAGTCCGATGGTGGATGAATCTGGCACATGGGGCGCAATGGCAGCGATTACATATAAGATAGGCTTTGGAGATGATGCTAAGCGAGCCGCCGCACCAAAACCACAGCCAGCTGCACAAACGCAGCGTCAGACAAATAATGCGCAACCGAATGCGCATCGTCAGCCAAATAGTGTGCAGCCGAATGCGCAGCGTCAGCAAAATAGTGTGCAGCCGAATAATAGGTAATTT
>JAITWL010000234.1 GCA_031285285.1 Deferribacteraceae bacterium
CAATCAAGCAATCATTGACCCCAAGCAAACTTATGTATATAATGAGACCATGAGTAAATCGTTGAACTTGACACTAAAAAGCAACGATTAATGCTATAATTTATGAGGCGTATTATGAATTCCCGCAAGCTTATCGCAAGGCTTATGGAGCTAATCTTATTATTATCAGTGCTATTGGCGCTTATTGGCGCATTGATGATGGCACTGGGCGGTGGCTTTGCGGATATGCCTATTGATCTCTTCCCTCAAACCGCTGCTATAGCGCCCAACAACGGATTATTCTTTGGTATGGCGGTGTTAGTGCTGCTTTCTGCGCCGCTAGTCATCGCTTTCGCAGCAGCTATTGACTTTTGGCGACAGCGCAAGCGGGGCATGATGCTAGCAGCTCTATTGCTGCTTGTGATACTCGCTGTTAGTATCTGCAATGTGTGATCAGTGATCACGATTGACAAAAACACTCTATGCCTTTATTATCGCAACATGAAAAATGATTTTAATAAACTAATCGATGTAGTCGCTATTATTCGAGGGCCAAATGGCTGCCCCTGGGATAAGAAACAAAACCTATACAGCCTCACAGATGATTTTTTGGAAGAAGCCTATGAATTTGTGGAAGCTATCAAGAATGATGACATCCCAAATATCTGCGAAGAGCTGGGGGATGTGCTCTTGCATGTGGTGATCCACACACAGATGGCATCTGAATCAGGCCTCTTCACTATGGATGATGTGACTGATGGCATTGTGTCCAAGATCATCCGCCGACATCCACATGTATTTGGTGATCTAAATATTAGCGATCCTGATGCTGTGCTGGTGAAATGGGAAGAGATCAAGAAGGAAGAGAAGCTCAAAGCGGGCATCGCAGAAGCCGATAGCATACTTCGCAAGGCCAAAAAGCCTGCTCCAGTGCTCACAAAGGCTGTGAAGCTGCAAGCCGCCGCGGCTAAGGTGGGCTTCGACTGGCCTACTCATGAAGCTGTGCTGGGAAAAGCCGATGAGGAGCTTGCCGAGCTGAAAGATGCAGCTACATCTGGCGATAAAGCCGCCATCACAGAAGAGCTTGGCGATTTACTTTTTATAATGGCTAATTTGGCACGCCATTTCGATATAGATCCGAATGAAGCTCTAGAGCAGGCGAATAAAAAATTCGTTCGCCGCTTTGGCTATGTGGAGCAGAAACTTGCTGAGGCAGGCAAAACGCCTGATGAAAGCAATCTAGAAGAGATGGATTCTTTTTGGAATGAGATTCGTAGAGCCGACCATGACGCATAACCTTGCTTTGATTGGCTATCCAATAGACGCTAGCCTTGCACCTCACATATACACGCAATTTTTAGCTAAGCATGCTATAAATGGTGGCTACAATGCTTTTTCACTACCTGATCAGGTGGAGCTGCCAGTGTTGCTGCATTTCCTAGAGCGCTTTGGTTTCACAGGCCTAAATATAAGCGCCCCACATAAGCAAGCTATCATAGAGCATGTGCAGAATGTGGATGATAGTGTGCGCAAGCTTGGCGCAGCTAACACACTAAAACTCGAACGTGATGGCTGGCTGGCCTATAACACAGAAACATATGGCTTTGCACAGCTATTAGATACGCACAATATGGCGCTAGATGGTGAAATCATCATTATGGGCGCGGGAAGCGCAGCAAGTGCAGTGCTAAGCGTGTTGCAGGAGCGGGGTATCAAGCATGTAAGCATTGCCAATAGAAGCGAAGAGCATGTGAAACAGCTGAAAGAGCGCTCTCAAATTGATATTTCATATTTCAAATATCAAAGCTTGAGAGAGCAGCTTGCTTTTGACATAGTCATCAATTGCAGCTCAGCAGATTGGGCGCATCCGCTCTGGCTATCGCACTTCTGGGGCGAGGATGGAACAATTTTTGGTGGCCATAGCCCGCATACAGCTATCGATCTGCAATATCACAATGATGATTCAGGCTTTCTTGCACGCTGGGAGAGCCCACGCAAGGTGAATGGTCTTGCCATGCTTGCGGCACAAGCAGCGAAAGCGTTTGAGATATGGTTTGGCGTGCTACCTGAGTATGAACTGAGTGAATTAATAAAAGAATGGAAACAATGAACTTTGATAAGGCAACGATACGAATTTTGGTGCGAAAAGACTACATAGTCGAAATTATTGAATGAAAAAGGCAAACTTATGGCGCTGAGACAACCCAATAATGTATTTTATTTCACAGCTGTTATGTATAGCTCGCAGCTTATGACTGCGCCAGAATTAAGCCTGCGGGCTACGCATGAAATCATAGCAGCTATTTTTCCTCAGCTGGGGCTACAATCGGCCGTATTCGCCTTTGATCACACTGAATATTACACGCCTGAGATGGGCGCAGGGCTGAAAAAATACTTCATTGCCTTTGGCGCGCCAGCTGAGCCAAGCCGCTTGCCAGAATATAAGCATGCCGCGCTTGCTGCAGAGGCGCAATATAGCAAGCATAACAGCCGTACAATCAATATCGACCCTGGTTATCTAGCTGAGGAAAAAATAGTGGTGGCTAGCACTAAAAACTTCACCCACCGAATCTACTTAGCTGATGGCATCTTCGGTGATTTGCAGCTGATGCGCCAGCGTGGTGACTACTCTGCCATGCCATGGACCTATGCCGACTACGTCCGCCCTGAGTCTATAGCATTTTTTGAGCAGCTATATAGTATTTTACATAAATCTTAATTTTTCACTTGACTATTTTGTGTTTTTTATGTAAAAATCCCTTTCGGTGAGTCAAGCTTAATTTGTTTAGGGATTTGAAGATGTTTAGTTTTTTTTTGCTAAAAAATGAAAAAAGAGACTTTGTCATAATTATATGAAGCCTTCTGCTTTTTGCAGGAGGCTTTTTTTTGTGCAGAATAAGTAGGAAAAACATTAAAATAGACTATAGGGAGGTAAAGGAAATTGCTGAAAGAACTCATTAGCGCCGACGAAGTGGCGAAAATTCTTGACAGGCTGGCTTTTCAGGTAGCAGAGCACTGCCCTGTGAACAATCTGTATATCATTGGCATCCATCGACGAGGGGTGACGCTTGCAAAGCGTTTGCAGGAAGTGATAGCAAAGCATCATGGGGTTGAGCTGCCTCTGGGGGCAATTGATATCACGCTTTATCGCGATGATCTCAGCGAGATTGCAAGCTTTCCACAGGTTTATGGCACAGAGCTAGAAACAAGCATCGTTGGCAAAAACGTAATATTGGTAGACGATGTAATCTACACTGGGCGCACCATCCGCGCCGCGCTTGATTGTTTGGCAGATTTTGGCCGTCCTGAGCGCATAATGCTTTTGGCACTTGTGGATCGTGGGCATCGCGAATT
>JAITWL010000277.1 GCA_031285285.1 Deferribacteraceae bacterium
TCTCTAGCGGCAGTGGCAATTACATTGTGCTATTTTCTTACTATAGCATCATCGGCTTGGCAGTGCTGGCCATAGCTTTCAAAAAATATTGGCGCTATCTGAATCGTGTAAGCTTCATCTTCACATTCGCTGTATTGGGTTACTGGTGTGTGGAGCGTTCTATACCTGAGCAATTCATTTATCTTGAAATCTTTCTAGTGGGCTTTTTCTTGATATTCACAGCTGTGAATATTCTTGCATCATTGAGACAAACGGACTATGCGATAATTGAAAATGCTTATGCGCTGACGCTATCATTTACATATATCACATTGCAGATGATCACGGCGCAGCTATACCAATATGGGCAAGCGATAGCATCACTCACACTCGGTATATTCTATATTGCACTTAGCTCTTGGCTACTGAAACGCTATAAAAAGCAGCTGAAACAGCTTGTGCAGCTTTATCTTGCGCTTGGGATAGTATTTGTCAATTTTGCGCTACCATTCGCACTAGAAGGCGATTGGACGGCTGGGATATGGGCTGTGGAAGGTGCAGCGCTGGTGGTGCTTGGTGTGCACCAGAGCAATAGGCTGTTTCAATATTTTGGTACAACACTAACGCTCTTGGCTATGTGCCTAGGCTTTGATATGCAACAGGCAGCAGATGCAATATTTTTTATCAACAATGTGTGGCTTGTGCGTATTATGGCGGCCGTGTCGCTGATAGTGGGCGCTTGTGCTTATAATAAGCGAGTTTCAGGTAAGTTAGTGACTGCATATAGCGCACTGGCCTATCTTTCACTAGGGATGGGGCTGCTGCTCTGGTATGCGAACTTTTGGCAAGAGCTATGGCGGCTTGAAAGGCATGCTGCCTCTACATGGCTTCTCCTGCCGATGCTTGCGCTAGCGCTTGCTAGCCTAAGCGCGCTTGTATTTAATTATATCGCTTGCAAAGTGCGTTGGCCACATTTGCGGTGGATTGCGGCAACTCCGCTCGCTGTGGCGCTATGCCTTACACTGTTTGGCGGAATCAGCTACTATTATATGTCGCAGCATTCAATTTTTTATCCACATACTCTCTCGCTCTGGTATGGCGGGCTTATTGGCTGGATACCATTCTTGACATCAAGTGTAGTATTTATTCGTCAATATTATCTCAAGGGAAAAGCTTTGCCAGAGAAGCTTAGTGCGGTGCTTGCTACGGCTTTTATCTTTGTGCTTGCTATTCTTATTTCCACAAATATTGCATATTTGATTGGCATTACTATGCCAGCAATAGTAAGCACTGCCCTTATCTTATGGCTGACAAGCAGCCGCTATAGCCTGCGCATACCGCTTCTTAGGGGCTATCGCTTTGTGGCTGCTTTGCCTATAGCTGCCTACTTGCTAGCTTATGTATTGGCAATGCCATTTTTTGGGCCAGCGCTACCATTTTTTGAATATACTTGATCTATCACTGCTTGCAGCTTTGGTTGCAATCATTTATTGGTTGCTATTTTGGAAAAGGGAGCATAAGCAAGAGCCTCTATGGCAGAGCAGGCTTAATATCGGCTTAGTTATAGCAGGCGCAGTAAGCTTTATCTGGCTGCATTGTGCCCTAGGGCGTGGTGTGGCGGAGCTTTCACAGCTGCCGTATGATGCAAGCGTGCTCTATTATTCCACTGCCTATGTGCTATTGGTGACAATACTCTGGGCTGGCACTGGCTTTGCGCTATTTCGCTTTGGCAAAAAGCTTGATAAGCAGCTGCTACAGCGGGCTGCTGTGCTGGTGCTAGCTTGTGCCTTTATCTTGACACACTTAGCGTTGGCACGCGTTGTGGGTAAGTTCTCACAGCCGCAATATTTTTCAGCCACTTATCAATTATCCATAGCAATATTCTGGGCTATCACTGGCTTTGCCTTGATGCTTATCGGCAAAAAATTCGCCAAGCGGCCGCCTTGGCTGGCTGGCGCGATACTATTGGCTTGTGATGCTATTAAGCTCTTGCTTGTCGACTTAGCCAATGCTGGCACACTGCCACGGATAGGCTCTTTCATGGCTGTGGGGCTAATATTTATTGTGATTGGCTACTTTGTGCCGCTGCCACCAAAGAAAGGCGAAAAAAAACCTTGAAAGTTTAATCTTTCTTATACATCATTGCTTGAGAAACGGCCAATAGCGTGCCTTCCTCGTTGCGAAGCTTCACATCGAATGTATTTATGCGGCGTGTTTCATTTAGAAGCGTAGCCTCAGCATATAGCGTGCCGCCAATGCTAGATGGGCGCAGATAGGTGATATTAGTGCTTAGCGTGACGCCCACCTTGCCTGAATTGCGCATGGCCACACCTGCAGCCATGTCCATTAGCGTAAATATAGCGCCACCGTGTGTTATCCCCTGCGCATTGATGTGATCGTCGCGCAGTTGTAGTTTCACCTTTGCATAGCTGATGTCGCAGGCCATCAGCTCCACTCCTACCATGCGGCAGAAGTGGTCATCCTCAGTCATCAGCTGGCAAGCAGCAGTAAATAGTTCTTTATTCATCGGCACTCCTGTGACGCGCCTACTTTTTCAGCAGTTCATTCACAATTCTATTCAGCTCTGCTTGATTCTCGATTTTTTCAGTAAGTATCATATATCTGTTATTCACAATCAGAGTTGGCGTGCCTTTGATGGCAGGATCAAGCGCATCTGCCCAAGTATCCAGTATCGCCTGCACCTCTGGTGTGCCTTGCAGCTCTGCATACTGCTCTTGGCTGATGCCAGCAGCTTCCAGCCCTATCATAGCAGCCTCTTCGTCATCTTTGATCTTTGCTTTCTCTGTGCCATAGTTTCTATCAAAGTATACTTGTTTGGCTGCTTGATACTGCTCAGGGCTCTGTGAAAGGGCAACCGCCAACACATCGTGTGCGATTGGGCCATACGAGCCACCCAATACCATGACATGGGCTTCCTCAAATACCACATCCGCGGGCAGCGACGCCTTTAGCTTAGGGATAACCCCGCTCTCATAAAGGTAGCAGACGCTGCAAAATACGGAAAATACTTCTGTAATCTTGCCCTTCTCTTCCGCGCGATCCAGCGCGACATAGTGCACGCCTTCTTTCAGCTGAGCATCGGCAGAAACTGCATTATCCTCGCCTTTTTTTTCAGAACAGGCCAATGTGGCAAATAAGGCAATAACAAATATAAGGGCGATTAGTTTATTCATTTTGTGATATTCCTTCATTTCTTATAGGGCGCTTTTTTGGCATATTTCGAGCTTGAGCCTGACCCGCCATATTTTGAGCCTGAGCCGCCTTCTTTTGGATATTTCTTGCGAATCCTATATGGACGGCTATCGCCACCATCTCCAGAACCACCAGAGCGACGTCTATCGCCGCCTTTGCCAGAGCCTGATCGATTGGATCTATATTCTCTTTCGCCGCCGCCAGTTTGCAGTTTCTCCAGCTTCTTGCCATATACACCTAGATGCTCAGGACCCGTGAAGCTTTCGCTAGCCACCATCAGAGAGGCTAGGCGGATAATAATCTCTTCCTCTGCAAATTCTTTCTCCAGCTCTTCCACAAAAGGCGAAGCCAAGTGAGAAATATCATCTACATTGCGCACTTTTTTCACCAATGTGGCCACAAGATTTTTATGCGCTTCGGATAGTGTAGGCACTTTCCTATAGGCGATATCAGCGCCTGTGATCTTTTGAATGCGCGTCAAGCCTTTGTATTCCTGCGGTGTCACCAGTGTGATCGCCATGCCTTTGTTGCCAGCACGGCCTGTGCGGCCTACGCGATGCACATAGCTATCTGGATCAAATGGCAAGTGAAAATTTAACACATGCGAAACATCAGCTATATCAAGCCCTCGCGCAGCCACATCTGTGGCAACCAGCAAGGATATTGAGCCTTGACGGAAGCTACGGATCACTTCCTCGCGCTGAGGCTGGCTTAGGTCACCATGCAAGCCCTTAGCGGGCAGCCCACGAGCGATTAGCATGGTGCTGACTCTATCTGCATCTTTCTTAGTGCGGGTGAATATGATAGCCTTGACAGGATCATAGTAGTCCACCACGCGTATGAGTGCGTCATCGCGCTCGTATTCTTCGATTACGAAATAGAGCTCGTCAATATCGTTGTTAGTGGCGACATTCGTCTCTTTAGTATTCAGGCGAATGGCGTCTTCCCTAAGGAAAGAGCCTGCCAGCTTCTGAATCATCTTTGATATGGTGGCTGAGAAAAGAAGCGTCTGCCGCTTCTTAGGCAAGTAGTCGAGAATTTTGTTAATATCCTCAAAAAAGCCCATATCAAGCATCTCATCAGCTTCATCTAACACTACATATTTTGGGCTGATTGTTATTTTATTAGAATTAGAACCCGAAAGCAGGTCTAGCAGGCGCCCAGGCGTGGCCACAATCACCTGTACGCCTTCAGATATGAGGGCGCGTTGGCGTGCATAAGATTGGCCGCCATAGATAGCCATCGTGCGTATGCCTGCATGCTTTCCTAGGCGAAAAAGCTCCTCGCTCACTTGCATAGCGAGCTCTCGCGTAGGGGTCATCACTAGCATTTGCTCGCCCGGCTTGAGCTTGCTCATTAATGGCAGGCCAAAAGCCGCTGTCTTACCTGTTCCTGTATGTGCCTGTGCTAAGACATCACGTCCAGCAAGGATTTCTGGTATAGCTTTCACTTGTACTGGGCTAGGGCTGACAAATCCAGCATCCTTCACACCCATTAACACCTCGGGTGAGAGACCAAAACCCTCAAAACCCTGCACTGCATTCATCTGATCATTAACGTTCGACATCCACTCTCCAAAATCACACTTAAAAAAATTACTACTCAAAGCAGAACATAATATGCTTTATGCGGAAAAATGCAAGCAAAATCTGCTTTGCACTAATCTGCTTGGCTTGTTTATGAGTGACAGTCTTTTTTGAGATCATTTAATGCAAAAAGTCGGAATTACCCGACTTTATCGACAATGTAATAAGTCTAGTCCACTTTTTTGAATGGGTTAGCATGTGTCTGTAAATACATTTCGCCTAAGCGATTTGAAGCATATGGGGTGATGTGACCATCAACATCTCTATACACAGGATAACCATCGATCGTAGCTGAACACTTGCCATCAGCACATAAAAAGTCATGTATATCTATTATCACAGTTTGAGGGTATTTTTCTTGTATTGATTGCAAAATTTCTCGTACAGCCAGCTCATCACCATTATTTATCATATTATCTTCAAATTCACAGCGATCATCAAAAATAGTAAAACCACAGCGTGTATAATCGTAATCACTTCC
>JAITWL010000315.1 GCA_031285285.1 Deferribacteraceae bacterium
ACTATTGTACGCTTGTTTTTCTTCGGATTAAGGAAGGCAACCGCAGCACCCATCACGCTTTTGCCGACCCCCATCTCTCCTACAAGGAAGATGGATTTACGGTTGTGGCGATAGAATGCTTTAGATATTGCAAGCACGCAGTCTGATTGCGATTTGAATAGCTTCCTGCTAAGTGTTAATAGCTTTTCTAGATTGTTAGCATCGAGATTATCCAGTGTTTTAGGATCAAATATAGCTTGCATTTTGGCAGAGGCTTTTTCATAAATAGTCTCGCCGTACTTGTTCATAAAATCTAACATGTTCATAATATGTTCTCCTTTGAAATGACAGAGAACACGCCCCAAAGGGAATCGTGCTCCCTTCGGGGTTAATAATTGGTTAATTTTTATGCTACTTGCAGAGTTTGCTCTTGTGGAGTTGCCTCTCGTAGCTCTTCAATATTGTCGATCATGTACTGCTCTAGCGCCTCTTGTTCGGGGAAGCTCACCTCCGCCACATAGTCGAAACCATAGCAATGGAGCTGATTCACCCATATTGTAGGCATTAAAATGCTCTGCCATTCGGGTATCAGCGGAGTTTGCCCTTTAGTCATCAAGATTTTATAGGCTTGTTGGCATACATCATCGTAATTTTTACCGATTAACACGCAGGTGCTGCGGTATTCATTGATAGAAAATAGCGATGGCACATATGTTAGGCAGTGGGTAACATTCTCCGCTTGCGTATATGGGTCTTTCAGAGCGGTTGAGCGATAAGTCATGTTCAGCTTATGGCGAACGAAGCTTTCCGCCTTGCCATTAAAAAATAGCTCCAGCTCACGGCCACGTCCATCAAGCAGACCTGACACTATACCTCTCACCGCTTCATTACGTCCAAATACGGACGCATACAGTAGCTCATCCTGCGCATTTGCGATAAATCCATTACACCAGCCTTCGAGGCCAGCCACGTTACAAATTAAATAAGACATAGTTTTTCTCCAAATAAATTATGCGGCGATGTCGAAGAATATTGCGTGATTTAGGTCAAATGCCCTAACGCCAATCTCATAGACCTTTCGCAACCGCACATCGTTTTCTGTTTCGATAGTTTTGTTCTCTGAGCGAGTATTTCCCTTGACGGCAAGCCACTCATCACCATCAGGCGACTGGACAATGCCATCTATCATGCCACTTACGATTAAAATCGCCAAATGGCTCTGATTTAGCGGCATCAGCGGTTCAAAATAACTAATTTCGCTAAGGGTGACCAAGCGCTTAAAGTTGTCGTTTAAAATAGACTTTTGCACCAGCTTAAAAGCTTCATCAGGGTTTACTCGTGAGGTATAGAATGTTTTCAGCTCCACGCCGCAAGGCTCAACTGTATAGCTCACCCCTGCGTCTGCCGTTGTCGGAAGTGCAGAGATGTTTGGCTGGCTTAGCTTGCGCATATTCCTTGCATATTCGCCTGTCTCCTTCGCCGCACTGCTCATTGCGTCTTTGCCCTTATAGCCCATGACCACAACTTGCTTGAAAGCGTTGTAGTGTGGTTCTGGGAATGGGAACAGTGCTAAATCATTTAGGCGGCTCAGTATCGGTGCGGCTTTGTCAAGGACGCTGATAGGTATAACGTAGATTAATAGACCATTTACCGCCAAATACTTGAGGTGCGTCAGCAAGAACTTGACTTCAAGGCGTTGTGCCTTCGTGCCATCCTCAAGATTGCCAGTGCCATAGTCATACGGCGGATTAAGAAATAGAACATCAAAGCTATCGTTGGTTGCACGAAATTCAGTTATTGAATCACAGCATAGACAATGATCTGCGTTGGTTTTTACGCTTTGGAAGCGGTTGTTATCCAGCTCCACGCCATAAGTCAGCACATTGGGATACTTTTCTTTAAAATCCCTTAGCGCAAAGCCTTCGCCAGCGCAGGTGTCTAAGATTCGGCAATTGCCTTGAATGTTCACGATGTTTAGTATTTGCTCCATTACTTCAGATGGTGTTGGGAAGAAGCCAGCTTTGGCTTGGCCTGCTAATCTCATAATATTTTCTCCTTTGGGTTAATGTTGTTTTGTTTATTATTTAAGCTGCTTTTTGATATGCTGTAGGCGACATTGCCGTTACAGTGAACGAATCGCCGTTTATAGGGTTATCATGATGTGTGATATTGAAGTACAGTGCTTTGCCAGCTACACTTTCCATACGGATATTGCTGTCAGCGCTACAGATTAGCTTGCGCAGCAGGTGCTTTGCGTTGGCTATTGGGTCGCTGCTAGGAAGTTCAATATACATCTCGCCCGATAAGCCTCTCCAGCCAAGGTTTTTACCCTCTATATGGACATAGGCAGATGGTGCGAGCTTTTCCAGCAACTGACCTACAGTCTCTACAAAGTCTTCCCATGCTTGCACATAAAGGAAGTCATCTGTATAGCACTGCTTGTATAGCTCATCTTCGCTTAGCTTGTTGGGATTGTCATACTCCAAGCGATATTCAACCTCATCACGAGTTACGTCAAAGTCACTATAGGTATAAACATTTGTCCAGTAGCTTTCTGATAGATGCCGATAAGCAAGCTCATGCCGCCCTCTATAAATTTCAATTCTGTTACATTCAGTGTGTACATATCGTAGGGTCATAGTTGCCTTCCTTTTCGCTTCTGATAGCGAATTTGCAACTACAGAGTGTCCGATGACCTTTTCAGATTTAAGTTTTGGGATATACTTGAATAAATACATTTTTAGCCTCCATGATTAATGCGCAGAGGCTTCCCTTGCAGGGTTGCCCCCACTTGGGTTGTTATTTTTTTGTGTTATTATGCAGCTTCTGACATATCGCTTTCGATTTTGCCAGCCACAATACCTGTAATAATGCTAAATGCGACCACCACGTCATCGAGACTTAGCTCGTTCAGTGGTATGTGCACACCTTGACCAGTGAATAACATTGAATAACGCTCATCTTTTCTTGTGATTAGTACACTTTCAGCACGGCTTTTGTTGGTCGGCAGGGCTATTTCAATGCCCATAAGAACTTTCTTGTAGCCATTAACCTGAATATCGCCAAAAGCATCAATCACAGCCTCCGCAACCTCGGAATAGTATGCAAGCAGATTGTTTTGCAAAGACGTTTGCACGTCCGCTACTACCCTATTGAAGAGTTCTACCCTTACTAAGTCCAGCTCGCTGTCGGTTATGCTGATATTCTGCTCTTGCGCCTTGCTGATAATGTTGTCTTTTGAAATGTCAATATAAAAGAGCTGTCTTGATTTTTCAGGATTTGGCTCCTGAACATACACTGTTTCTTTTTTGTTTTTGAATAGTTTGCCTAACATTATACTTTCTCCTGTTGATTGTACCAATAAGGAAAGCCCCAGCAGGGAGCTATTCTCCCTAGTGGGTTTGTTATTTTTGGGTACAGTTCACCGTTAGAATGATTTTGGCATTCTAAAATGGGATAAATTTAGGTTTTAAATGGGGTAAATTGACGTTTACAAGCCTAGAACTTGCTTTTGTAGCTCTTTGTATGCTTTTAATGCTTTTCTTATGTTTTCCAAACGTAAAATTAAGATTTCGCCTTCTTCGTCTGTAACGCCGTGAT
>JAITWL010000321.1 GCA_031285285.1 Deferribacteraceae bacterium
GCGGCACGCTGCATTGAGTGCAAAAACAAGCCTTGCATGAAGGGCTGCCCTGTGCATGTGAAGATTCCTGAATTCATCCATCTTCTCAAAGAAGGCAATATCAAGGCTGCTTATGATAAGATAGCCGAAGATTCAAACCTGCCCGCGATTTGCGGCCGTGTCTGCCCTCAGGAAGATCAGTGTGAAAAATACTGCATCCGTGGGATAAAAGGCGAACCTGTATCTATAGGTGCACTAGAGCGCTTTGTGGGCGATTGGGGCATGGCTAATCACGCTTTCAATGCCAATCGTGCCCCATCGAATGGCAAAAAAGTGGCTGTGGTCGGCGCTGGGCCATCTGGGCTCACTTGTGCATCAGACCTAGCCAAGCTTGGCTATGATGTGACTATATTTGAAGCTTTCCACAAGCCGGGAGGCGTGTTGATATATGGTATTCCTGAATTTCGCCTGCCAAAAGGCTTGGTAGGAGACGAGATCAAAGAGCTGGAAAAGCTCGGGGTCAAATTTGAAATGAATGTGCTAGTCGGCAAATCAATGACAGTCGACGAACTATTGAAAGAAGATGGTTTTAGCGCCATATTCATCGGAAGCGGTGCAGGCTTACCTTCTTTCATGAATGTACCTGGTGAAAACCTTAATGGCGTGTATTCTGCAAATGAATATCTCACAAGATCTAATCTGATGAAGGCTTACGATCCAAATTCGCCTACACCAATCAAGCGCGGCGGCAAGGTAGCCGTGGTTGGCGCTGGTAACGTAGCTATGGATGCTGCACGCACAGCATTGCGCCTTGGAGCGGATGAAGCAATCATCGTTTACCGCCGTGGCCGCGAAGAAATGCCCGCCCGTCATGAAGAGAGCGAAAATGCTGAGGAAGAAGGCGTGAAGGTGATGTTGCTGACTGCACCGCTGGAAGTGCTTGGCAATGAAGATTATAAAGTGACTGGCCTGCGCTGCCAGAAGATGGAACTTGGCGAGCCTGATGCCTCTGGCCGTCGTCGCCCTGTGCCAGTGAAGGGTAGCGAATTCACCCTAGACGTAAATACAGTGGTGGTGGCAATAGGCCAAAGCCCAAACCCGCTAATCCGCTCTACTACGCCTGATCTGCAAACACAGAAATGGGGCGGCATAATAGTGGACGAAGCCACAATGGCAACATCAAAACAAGGCGTATATGCAGGTGGCGATGCCGTCACAGGCGCGGCAACAGTTATCCTCGCTATGGGAGCAGGAAAAACCGCCGCACATGCTATAGATGAGTATTTGAAGAAGTGATTAATTCCCCTTCACTCAGTGAAGGGGTGGCACCAAAGGTGACGGGGTAGCGGCGCGCCTATGGCGCTTCCTGATGAAGCTAATAACAAAGGAGCTTTAATTAGCAATGTATGACGAAGTCACAGCTATAGTCCTCACAGATGGCCGCGAAATCCGTGTGGATGCCGACTATGACACTCCTCTCTCAGATGCTTCTTCGCCGCTCTCAATCGTTGTGAATGGCGAAGCTGCAGAGATAGATGTTGATGTTGATAGATATGGCTGGGGTGGCGGCTACATTTTTTTGTCGCCATCCGAAAAATACTTGGTGCTTGCCTATTACACAGGCGCAAGTTCAGAAATATTCAGCTTATTCAAGATTGGTGACAGTCTAGAGCAGATTTTTGAGCTGTATAACGATGGTGAGGCTGGTGACTACTGCTTTTCACCAGATGAGAAGCAGCTTATCCAAGTGTTGCCATACAGCTGCTCATACTGGTGGGGCGCTTGGGATGAACACCATCATCTCTTTAAAGCGAACCATTATGACGAGATGGAAAAAGATAAGACAGGGCGCCTGTTCTTTGACTTTGGCCTTGTCAATATATTGGATATTGATAATAAGGAAGTCAGCAAGCACACAATCCGCATCTATCCGCCAGAGAATTGGCAGCCACCTAGCGAAGATGATTATTACGATCCAATGACAAGGCCGCAAATCATTGGTGACGCGCTACATGTGCACATGCCTTGGGGCAAAGAGGCGTTCTCATTGCCTCTCAAAGAAATAATTGCAATAGAGGTGAAATAAATGACTCAGGTTTTTATTAATGATTTCAATCGATTTTATGATATGCTTATCAAGCAGATAGATGATTGCTCTGATGAGTTGTGGCTAAGTGATGATGGCAAATTTCCATACTGGTGGCATATTATGCACACAGTGGCCTGCACAGAGCTTTATGCTGGCACAGAGCCGTGGAAAACTCCATACACCATGCCAGTGGTGATGTTTGCCGAAAAGGTCGCAAAAGCTCCCACCAGAGCTGAGATGAAGGCAATTGTGCTGGCCGTAAGGCCTGATGCGCTTGCGTATATAAATAGCGTGCGCCCAGAGGACTTTATGAAGCTGAATCAGAAGCTTACTGATAGGCTCAAGCGCGAAGTGACAGAGCTGGGCAACCTGGTCGCAATTATACGCCATATGTGTTATCATATAGGTTGCTGCGATAGCATGCTACGCTCGAAGGGCGGTGAAGGCGTTTACTAGGCTCTATTGATGGCTTATTCCAAAATTCCGTCATTAGACTTGTCATGAAACGAAAAAGTTGCGTCATTGCGGGCTCGACCCGCAATCTAGGATTAATTCAATGGGGGAATACGCCTCCACTGGATTTATTCTGGATTGCGGCTCAAGGCCGCAATGACGTGGATAATTTATTAATATAGGCTTGATACAGCCTAGGTTAGTGCATGTGTTCACTACTCTGTCAGGCTTTGCCTGCCCCCTTGCAAAAGAAGGGGGATTATAATTATAGGTATGCTTCCAAATCTTTGCTTACGTCCTTGAGCCCGTCGACCATTGTATTTAGCTCATTGATACGCAGGGATAGGCTGTCGAGTGAGCTTGTCAGCTCTCCGCTGCTTTCCATATTTTGGTTGATGCTGTTTGAAAGCTCCGTGTTGTTTTGCATGACTTGCTCCATCACGTTTGTTTGCTCATCAATTGTTTGTGCCATTTCGGCAATAAAGGTCACATTTGACTGAGCCTTCTCCACAACATCATCTAACACTGTTGACACTGTGCTTGCAATCTCTGTGCCTTGTCCAATTGATTGTAGTGATATGTCAATCAAGCCAGTAGTATTAGTTGCTGACTCAGATGAGCGTGTAGCAAGCTTGCGCACTTCATCTGCCACCACGGCGAATCCTCTTCCGTGTTCGCCAGCTCTAGCGGCTTCTATGGCTGCATTCAGCGCTAGGAGGTTAGTCTGACTTGCGACACCTTGTATTTCGCCCACTATAAGGCTGATTTTTTGCGAATTATCATTGATTTCGTGAATCACATTCATCAATGATTGCATGTATTCGCGGCTTTCTTCGATAGTTTTGGACGATTTTGTTGAATCCTCACGTATTGTATGCACACGCTCTATGCTTTCTTGCAAAGTGTTATGTGCCCTGTTGGAAATTTCAGATAGGGCATCAACATCATTTTTCTGCTTAACATTTGCTGAGAGGAAGACCTCAACATTTTTATTCATGTTTTCAAAATCATCTGCTAGCTGCTGGCTTGTGGCTGGCAAGTCTTGAAATACGCGGCTGAGCTTCTCAGCCAAGCCTACAATACCCGAAATATCAGAGACACATTCACAGTGACCCATTTTTTTGCCAGAAGAATTGAGCACATACGCTGTGTTCACATTGAAGTGCATGCCCCACTGGGCAAATGAGGTCTGAGAAATGCCGTTCTCCAGCGCAGTTATGCCACATTTTTCTGTATTGCAAATGCCAGCACCCCAATTTGAGCATTGTGTGCCTTTCACTTCTTGAAGCTTTTTCCCAAGCACAGCCTCCACAGCGGAGTTGATAAAAATCCAGTTACGATTCATATCTGTCACAGTGACAGGAAACGGCAGGCTATTCAATATCCCCTTATAAAGTTCTGCCTGTTTAGCATATCTGTAAGCAATAAACGAAACAGCAATAGCGAGCACAGCAAAAGCTGCTATTAAAATCAAAAACATCTTAATAATCCCCCAAAAATCACGTTTTTTTTATAATAACACACTATTTGTGGAATGCAAAATCTTTTTGCGATTCTTAGTATTGCAATATTGGGTAAAATAAATTAAACTCATAAACAAACATATTGTGCGCTTTCCTTTGTATACAAGTTCGCTAATTTATTTTTGGGGGTTATAAATTATGAAATCTTTTCTAGACAACAGTTTTCTGCTTTATTCAAAAACAGCTGAGAAACTCTATCATGAGTATGCTGCAAACATGCCAATTTATGACTATCATTGCCATTTGGAAGCAGAAGATATTGCTCAGGATCGCCGTTATGATAATATAACCGAGGTTTGGCTTGGCGGTGATCACTACAAATGGCGCTTGATGCGTGCTAATGGCGTCACAGAGGATTTTATCACTGGTAGCGCTGACCCACTTGAAAAATTTATCAAATGGGCAGAGACCCTTGAAATAACCATAGGCAACCCGCTCTACCACTGGTCGCAGATGGAGATGAGGCGCTACTTTAACGTTACAGAGCCTCTCTGTAAGAAGAATGCCAAGGCTGTGTATGATCAGTGCAACGAAATCATTCGCAGCAAGAGCTTCTCCGCGCGTCAGGTGATTGCAGGCTCGAATGTGGCAGCGCTTTGTACCACTGATAATCCAATAAGCGACCTTAAATATCATAAAATCTTGAAGGATAGCGATTTTAAAACGGCTGTGCGGCCGACTTTCCGCCCTGAGCTTGTATTTAATCTTGGTATGACTGGCTGGAAAGATTATCTGACAGAGCTTGGCAAGGTTACAGGCACTACTATCAATAATTTTGACGAACTCGTAAATGCGCTTTACGCTCGCATAGACTATTTCTCAAGTGTTGGTTGCAAATTATCAGACCAGTGCATGGAGCCACCTGTATATGTAGAGTGCGATAAGGCTACGCTTAACAGTATCGTGCAAAAAGCGCTCAAAGGCGAGGCCACAGATGCTACTGCTTTGAATGCATATAGGACAGCGCTTATGCAAGCTCTAGGCGAGAAATATGCTGATGCTGGCTGGGCTATGCAGCTGCATATCGCCGCAATGCGTGATAACAACTCGCGTATGTTTGCCAAGCTTGGCGCAAACACTGGCTACGACTCTATGGGCGATTATGAAATAGCTTGGCCGCTCTCACGCTTTCTGGATAGCCTTGATAAAAAAGACAAGCTACCTAAGACCATCATGTATAGCCTCAATGCAGGCAGCAACGATATTTTGGCAGCAATGGCAGGCAATTTCCAAGGTGATGGTGTCCCAGGCAAGATGCAATTTGGCTCTGCATGGTGGTTCAACGATCACAAAGATGGAATGGAAGCCCAGATGCGAGCATTGGCAAATGTGGGTCTCTTAGCGCGCTTCATAGGCATGCTGACAGATTCTAGAAGCATCTTATCCTACACTCGCCATGATTATTTCCG
>JAITWL010000335.1 GCA_031285285.1 Deferribacteraceae bacterium
TGAGCATTATGATAAAACTGATCCTACTAAAGCAGTTCAGTATACATACTGGGTATCAGCAGAGATAATTCTTGCAAGAATGGGGCTTTATGAAGAGGATTTAAAATATGGTAACTATGCTAGTTTGGACTGAAGATTGGCTAATATGTCCAACTTGCACTTTTTGAGGATTGAATATGCAGCTCACAGTTCGAGGCGCTTCCTATAAATTTAGGAGCAATAATGTATCTCTTCCAGATATTGATACCTCATTCACTGGTCTATTAGTGCTTAAAGGGCGCATCGGCTCTGGTAAGACGCTTCTACTAAAGACTATAGGCGGTGTATTCGCTCCAGAATCAGGTATCGTGCAGCTAAGCGAGCTTTGCTCTCCCAAGATGATCCAAGGCTATTTTGTGCACTCACAGGCTGAGTTTAATTTTATCACTGGCCTTATTGGCGATGAGTTGGATTTTGCAGGCGTATCCAAGGCGGGTTTTGAGCGCTTTCTCAATCGCAATGTTAATGAAATGTCTGGTGGCGAGCTGAAAGCGCTCTCCGTGCACATGGCTCTCTTGGCTGCTGAGGATGTTGTGCTGCTAGATGAGCCACTGGATATGCTTGATGATGCTATGGCCGCAGAGATGGCTGTTTTTATAGCAGAAAGCGCCAAGACCAAGCCTATAATCGTGGCTACACATGATAAACACTTTGATGCCTATGCTGATAAGATTATCCACATGGACTTTAACGAGCTTGTAGAACCAATAGAGCCAGTGAAAGGCGAAGCTAACCAAGATATACTACTAGAGACCAAGGCGCTTTCTGTGCAGTTAGGCCAGCGAAGCTTTCCAGAAGTGTCACTTGAGCTGACACAGGGCGAGATCGTCTGCCTATATGGTTGCAATGGCTGCGGCAAAACGCTTTTCACGCGCACTATAGCGGGGATAGGCCGCTGGAGCTATTTGGGTAGCTATGATTGGCAGCTACCTAGAGCAGAGCGTGGTGTCTGCCTGCAATTTCCCGAACAGATGGCCTATCAAGAGACTATAGCCGATGAGATAGCTGATAACGCTGGCAAAGAGAATATTGACAAGGTGCTTGACATTCTAGGCTGGCAAGAGCGCGGCAAACATTCACCATTTTCACTAAGCGATGGCGAAAAGCGCACGCTATACATCATATCGCTGTTGGTGAAAAATAAAGCCTGCATATTTGATGAGCCCTTCGCGGGGCTAGATCAGCAGTCGGTCAATTTCATAGTGGAGCATTTTTATAAGGCGCGAGCAAGAGGCATCAGCATACTATACACTGCTAATCGCATAGCTGATAGTGTGTATGCGGATAGAGTGCTGAGCCTCTCCTAATCGTTATTTCACATCAATTTGCACGCTAGATTCCCATAAGCCGTGGATATTGCAATATGACAGAGCTGTGAGTGTGCCCGACTGGGTGATTTTCAGCTTGAATGTGGTTTGCGGCTCTGTGAACGCTGCTTGGTTTGCGCCAGCGGCAGATTCGCCGTGGCTAGTGAAATCGGCCTTGCCTATCTGGATAATAGCGCCCGATGCTGGCTTATAATAAAGCACTACATTAGCAATAAAATGCTCAGTGGTGTTTGGGTGGGCTATCTCTTTGCCTATGGTGACTTGCACATCAAAGAGAGTGTTTGCAGCAACAGAAGCAGGCGCTTCAATCACAGGGACATGCTTTTCCTTCTTAAAATCTTCAGTTTTGATAGCAGCTGATAGAGACATGGTGTTCCTCCTTTAATAAAAATACACATAGAGTGTACACCTTTAATTCAATTCTCGCAACTGACGTTTGGCTTGTGACAGGAATGTTATTTACACTGCGAACATACGCCTATAAAGCTGAGGTTGTAGCCTGTTACATGAAAGCCATCTATATTGGGCATATTATCCAATATGCCCGCAAGATTGACAGCAGGGCTATCAAAAATATGCCCACACTCAGTGCAGATAAAGTGATAATGCTCATAACAGTTATGATCATAATGGATGGAGCCGTTAAAATTGCCAATATTCAACAATTCTCCAGTTTCTGCCATTTGGCCAAGATTTCTATAAACTGTTGCTTTGCTTATAGATGGATGCGTTTTTATCACTTGTTCATACACTTCTTCCGCCGTTGGATGAGTGCCCAGCTCTGCGACTGAGTCATAGATCAAACGGCGTTGGAAGGTGTTTCGTGGGCTTCGCATTTCTATTTGAAATAACGTGCAAGCAAGCCTTGGAAAGCCTTGCCGTGGCGAGCTTCATCTTTGCACATTTCATGAACTGTATCATGGATAGCATCAAGATTGAGCTGTTTTGCTTTTGTAGCCAAATCTTTTTTGCCTTGAGTTGCCCCATGTTCAGCCATTACGCGCAATTCAAGATTCTTTTTAGTTGAATCGAATACTACTTCGCCTAAAAGTTCAGCAAATTTTGCAGCATGCTCTGCTTCTTCAAAAGCAATACGCTTGTATGCTTCTGCAATTTCTGGAAAACCTTCACGGTCTGCTTGGCGGCTCATAGCAAGATACATCCCAACCTCAGTGCACTCACCCATAAAATTCATGCGTAAGCCTTCAATAATCTCTGCATCCACATCTTTTGCAACGCCAATGCGATGCTCATCAGCATAAACTAGCCCTTCAGCAGCAGCTTTGTTGAATTTGCTTGCTGGCGCTTTGCACTGTGGGCAATTAGCAGGAGCTTCAGACCCTTCATGAACATAACCACAGATCGAACAAATAAATTGACTCATAATTTTTCCCCTTATAATAAAAATTTTCTTAATCGATAATAATTCTTATATAATATTTATTATCATTTGTAAAGTTTTAATTTCATCTTTTTTATCTTAGCTAATGATTTCAGCAAATATGAAAAACAGCTTGCATATTTTGTAATTTTCCCGTATAAAGCTAGTCTGTTCGGAGGAGTGGCCGAGTCCGGTTTAAGGCGGCGGTCTTGAAAACCGTAGTGGGTAACACCACCGTGGGTTCGAATCCTACCTCCTCCGCTTTTCAGTATTAGGGCTTCTCAGGGATTCTTGAGAAGCCCTCTTTTTTGCCTAGTTATAGGCTTTTTCTTTATCATTAATTCTCACTTATTATCATGGAAGCTAATTG
>JAITWL010000356.1 GCA_031285285.1 Deferribacteraceae bacterium
ATGTTGGTTGCTATACAAGCAGGGCTTGAGGCTGTTAAAACAAAATATACGCTCAAGATTCGTAGCGATTTGATTATCAAAAGTAGCGATTTTTTGCAGCACTGGGATGCTTACCCTAAGCATAATGGGAAAATGCGCATATTTGAGCATCGTATTGTTATTGGCTCTACGTTTGCCCAGTTTGCCCACGTGATGGACGATGGTATGCAGCTGCTGCCATTTCATATGTCCGACTGGGTGCATTTTGGCTTGACTGATGACTTGAAAATGCTTTTTGGTTGCCCACTGCAATCAGAAAATGCAGCGAATACTTACTGGCATGGACTAGAACGGAAGAATTATGAGCCTTTTCCTGCTGCCTGCTGGCAATATCCACCAGAGAGCTATATTTTGTATGCGATTGTGAAAAAGAAGTTCCCGCAGGTTAAATTTGAAAACACAGATGACTACAACGCCACCAACATGCAGCTGTCCAATATGGTGATGGCTGATAATTTTATTATACTTGATGATAGCAATTTCCATTTCGTTTTGAAGAAATATCCTCAGCTAACAAGGTGGTCGTACAAGTATTATGATGGCTTCATAACACAGCTGCAATGGCAATATCTGTACAAAACTTATTGCGATCCTGAATATAAGTTTTTCGACTTCGATTGGAAACGGGTGCTGGCAAACATATTTAACATAAAACTTTTGCTACAGTTTCCCAAACGATATATCAGGGCAGTGTTTCCGCTTGGCAAAAAACTACGTGAGAAATTTTATATAGGATTGGCATAATGAATATAATCGCCCATAGGGGCTATTGGAAAGCTTGGGAAGAGCGCAACACCGTTAGGGCTTTTGAACGTGCTTTAGAAAATGACTTTGGTATAGAGACAGATATTCGTGATTGTGCTGGTAAGTTAGTTGTATCGCATGATACGCCCACAGGGGCAGAACTGAGCGTTGAGCAATTTTTTGAGCTTTATAATTCATATAATTCTCAAACATGGCTTGCGCTAAATATCAAGGCTGATGGCTTGCAAAGTTTGCTCAAGGAGCAGCTGGACAGATACAAAATCAAAAATTACTTTGTGTTTGATATGTCTATACCTGACACTATAGGCTATTTAGCACAAGACATTGATGTGTTTATGCGCAGATCAGAATATGAAACAGCGTCGCCATTTTATGATGAGGCGGCTGGCATTTGGCTGGATTGTTTTAAGTCCGATTGGTTTGGCGCAAATGATATGGAAAAATATTTAGCAGATGATAAGTACGTGTGCATCGTTTCGCCAGAGCTTCATAAACGTCCTTATGCACAAGTATGGGAAAAATATAAAATATCACATAACAAGCTACTGCTTTGCACAGATCGACCTGACGAAGCACAGACATATTTTGGGAAGTAAAAATGAAAATAAAAGCAATTATTTTTGATATGGATGGTGTGCTAATTGATGCCAAGGATTGGCACTATGAGGCACTAAACCAAGCACTGGAATTATTTGGATACACCATATCTCGTTACGATCACTTAGTCACATTTGATGGTTTGCCAACAAAGAAAAAACTGGAGATGCTTAGCCTTGAGCGTGGATTGCCGCAGGGCTTACATAGTTTTATAAACGAAATCAAACAGATATACACAATGCAGCATGTATATATGAAATGTAAACCGATGTTTCACCATCAATATGCTTTGGCGAAGCTGAAAGCAGAGGGCTACGTATTAGCATTGGCATCAAATTCTGTGAGAATCACAGTGGACATGATGATCGAGAAGGCGGACTTGCAAAAATATTTGAGTGTGACTTTATCTAACCAAGATGTGAAAAAATCGAAGCCTGACCCTGAGATATACACAACAGCAATTGCTCGCCTTGGACTGAAACCAGAAGATTGCTTGATTGTAGAAGATAATCAGAATGGCATCAAAGCCGCACTGGCTAGCGGCGGACATCTCTTGCAGGTGAAGGATGTGCATGATGTTACGTATAATAATATACACAACAGAATACATGAAATAGAGGCAGCATCATGAATATAGTATTGCTGATGGCTGGTGCCAATGCCGATTTTGAAGCTAAGGGCTTTTCATATCCCAAGTATCTACTGGAGATTCAGAATAAGCCAATAATTCAGCGAGTAATAGAATCACTAAAAGGGCTGAATGCTCAGCTGAATTTTATCATCCGCAAGCAGGACGATGATCAATTTTATTTTGGAAACACTCTAAAAATTCTTGCACCAACTGCAAATGTGATAACAGTTGAAAGCACCACAAAAGGTGCTGTTTGCACAGCTTTGTTTGCAATAGAGCAGATTAATAATGATAATGAGCTCTTAGTGATTAATGGCGATCAGCTCCTAAAGGCTGATATTCAGTTTGCTATTGCGGATTTTCGTGAGCGTAAGCTAGATGGTGGGCTTGTCACTTTTAATTCGGTGCATCCTCGCTGGAGCTATGTGCTGCTAGACGAAAATAAACATGTGGTGCAAACCAGCGAAAAACGTCCAATATCAGATATGGCTACAGCTGGCTGCTACTATTTTCGACATGGTAAAGATTTTGTAAAAGCCTGCTTCGAGGTTATCAAAAAAGATACAAATGTGCAGGGGCGTTACTATATCAGCTCAACTTACAACGAGCTCATACTTGAGCAAAAGAAAATTGGCATATATGAAATAGCACGCAAGGACTACATCTCCTTTGCTAACTATCAGATGTATGAAGCCTACACACAGAGGAGAGGCGCAAATGATTAATATAGTCATCCCTATGGCTGGTACTGGCAGCCGCTTTGCAAATGCTGGCTATAAAAAACCAAAACCATTTATTGATGTGCTGGGCAAGCCAATGATCTGCCACGTGCTTGATAATCTTGCGCTACCTGATGCAAAGTTTATCCTGCTGGCTCGCAAAGAACATTATGAGGCGGAACAAGCTACTATTCGTGAGATTCAGTCGAAATATAACACTGAGTTTGTACTTATTGATAAACTAACCGAAGGCGCAGCCTGCACTGTGCTACATGCGCACAGGTTGATTGACAATGACACTCCGCTATTGATAGCCAATTCGGATCAAATTGTAGATATGGCCATCGCAGACTACATAAACGATAGCGATAAGCGCAAGTTGGATGGTTCTGTGCTTTGCTTTCATGACACACACAACAAATGGAGCTACGCAAAGCTAGATAAAGATGGATTTATCACAGAAATCCGTGAAAAAGAAGTGATCTCTGAGCACGCTACAGTGGGAATATATTACTTCGCAAAAGGTCGAGATTTTGTTGAAAATGCTATTGATATGTTTGTAAGAAATGAGCGTGTAAATAACGAATTCTATGTAGCACCAGTGTATAACTATGCCATAACTCATGGACGCAAATTTGGAATCTATAGCATCGACAAAAACTGTATGCACGGCACAGGCACACCAGAAGACCTGGATTTGTATATTGAATTTAGGAAGAAATAATGAAAACTGCCAAACTGCAAGATATGATCAAAGGCTGGTTCGTGGGCAATTTTGAGCCAACACTTTATAAAACAAATG
>JAITWL010000374.1 GCA_031285285.1 Deferribacteraceae bacterium
GTTTTGCCATCAAATATAATATCCACACGCGCTACACCATCGCAGCCCAGCGCCTGATAGGCTGCTAGCGCTGTTTCATTAATCAAAGTAGTATCTTCTTTATTTAACGCTGTGTCAAATAAATATTGAGTTGCACCTTTTGTGTACTTTGACTGATAGTCATAAAAGCCGCTATTAGGCTTTATCCATATTGCTGGCAGCGCACGACCCTCAAAGATAGCTATTGTCAGCTCTTTGCCTTCGATGAAGGCTTCCACTAGTACTTTTTTATCATACTTTGCAGCTTCTGCCACCGCTTTGTCATAATCAGCAGGAGCTTTCACTATGCTGATTCCAACCGTTGAGCCTTCCCTAGATGGCTTAACCACACAGGTCTGAAAATGCATAGCTGTTTTCAAAGTTGACAAAAGTTCTTCATCTTCCTCACCAGCTAGCCAATATTTTGCTGTTGGTATCTGTTTAGCATCAAAGCAGAGCTTAGTCAGATACTTATCAAAAGCCACTGCGCTGGCCGCAACTCCTGAGCCAGTGTAGGGGATGTTTAACATCTCTAGATAGCCCTGCATCAAGCCATCTTCGCCATGTTTGCCATGCAGCGCCATCAAGCATACGTCTGGACGCTCGTTTACAAGCTCTGTGATATTAGCGCGAGTGGCATCAAGCAATTTCACATGCTGATAGCCGCCAGCTGTCAGCACATTATACATGGCCTGCCCTGTGCGCAGGGACACCTCACGTTCGCTTGTTTCTCCACCATATAAGATAGTTATCTTTTTATTTTTCATGCTACACTCTTAATTTTGCTTTGCTGCTTTTTCTTTATATATTCGCCTATCTCATGCGACAGCCTTGTTATAGAGCCTGCACCAAGGGTGACAACCACTGTATTCTCGTATCCCTGCTCCTCAAGCTGGGTATAGATATCATCCCACACTGGAAGATGCTGCACATCTTTAAAACCATGCGCACGCACTTCATTCACCAAGCGTGGCGCGTCGATTCCTTCTATAGGCTGCTCTGAAGCCGCATATATATCAGTGACATAGAGGCTATCTGCATCGAAGAAGGCTTTGGCAAAGTCCGACATCAGATTCTCTGTGCGCGTGTAGCGGTGCGGCTGGAAGACTGCGCAAATCCTATAATTTGGCAGCGCTTCGCGGATCGCCTTGAGCGTAGCCATGATTTCTGTAGGGTGATGGCCGTAGTCATCGATCACCATAGTCGAATCATCTTTATAGCGTACAGACATGCGACGCTGTACACCTTCAAACTTGCTTAGCACAGCTGCTATATCTTCAAATTGCATCTGCATCTCAAGCCCAACAGCGATTGCTGCGAGGCTATTTAGTATAATATGGTCGCCTGGCAGGTTTACAGTGACTCTGCCCATCTCCATGCCCTGCACTTCCACATCGAAGCTCACGCTAAAGCCATCCTTCTGGATATTATAGCCACGCACATCCGCCTGAGCCTTCACGCCATAAGTGATAAAGCGTTTCTCGATTCGTGGGATAATATCAGCCACTTGCGGGTTATCCAAGCAGAGGATAGCACGACCATAGAATGGTACGCTATTTGCAAACTGCACAAAGCAGTCTTTCACATCTGCAAAATCTGCATAGCTCTCCATATGCTCATGATCGATATTGGTGACCACCGCTATCGAAGGATAGAGCATAAGAAACGAGCGGTCGCTCTCGTCAGCCTCAGCCACCATTATATTATGCTTGCCAAGGTGTGCATTATCGTTGGTGCGATTGAGTCTGCCACCAATGATCGTTGTAGGGTCGTAGCCACCAGCGCTCAAGAGCTCTGATATCATTGATGTGGTAGTAGTTTTTCCATGACTTCCTGACACGGCCACTGCAAATTGCATACGCATAAGCTCCGCAAGCATCTCCCCACGAGGGATCACAGGCAGAAAATTTTCCTTAGCCTTCACCAGCTCAGGGTTATCTGGCTGCACAGCTGAGGAATATACCAACACCTCTGCCCCAGCAAGATTATCTGCTGAATGGCCAATATTCACAGTGATTCCCATTGCTTGGAGACGCTTCACATTTGCGTTCTCACTTATATCTGAGCCGCTCACGCTAAAATTCATATTATGCAATACTTCTGCAATGCCACTCATACCAATTCCGCCAATACCAACGAAATGCACACGCTTAAAAAAGCCTAAAGCATTAGTCATGTTACTATTACCTCTTTTTATTAACTTAATAGCTGTTTCACTATGAGTTCCGCCGAGTCCATTGCCAGAACCTCGTGCAGGCGGTCCATATACAGCCCCATATGTTCAAATACATCTTCTATCGCCGCTGTCAATGATTCGGCTGATAGCTCGCGTTCTTCCAATATCTGTGCATAATGCTTGCGACGCATGGCCTCAGCATTATAATATTGGTGATTGTCCGTTGCCAGAGCAAACGGTATATATATAGCAGGTCGACGAGCATATGTCACCTCAAAAACTGTACCCGATCCAGATCTGGCTATCACTAGGTCTGCCGCGGCATACGCAGCTGCCATATCATCTATATAAGGCACTATATTAAGTCCAGCTTGTGTGTGATCAATATAGCGCTCATATTCATTCACTGTCTCTTCAAACATCTTATGGCCTGTCTGGTGGTGAATCTTATAGCCTGCTTGAAGCAAAGCCTCTGCCATCTGTGCTATCAGCAGATTTATCTTGCGACTACCACCTGATCCGCCTAGCACTAGTATGTTTCTACCTGCTGATTTTGGCCTGCCATGCATCAATTCTCTGCGCACGGGGTTGCCCACAAACATACTCCGCCCAGGTGCACCCTTTGTGTGTGGGTAAGATGTGTATACCCGCCTTGCCATAAGGCTCATCATCTTATTCACCAAGCCCATCACGCTATTTTGCTCATGGATGTGGATATCCACCTTCTTAAAAGCCGCTGCAATCGCTACAGGAGCTGAAGCAAAGCCTCCCATCAAGAGCACCTTATCGCCTGTCATGAGAAATTTTGACATCTCACCCACAGCACCGACTAATTTCTGTAGACTCTGC
>JAITWL010000380.1 GCA_031285285.1 Deferribacteraceae bacterium
TTGATATATAGCTCTGAAAGAAATGGCGAAATCGCCGCCACTCTGATTTCCATGCGTTGGCAAATAAAAGGATCTTCTATCAGCTTGAAATTTGCAGCTATCGCGCCTAGCAGCGGATAGCTTGATATGAACCATTGCTTTGCCTCATAAGCCCTAGTCCTCAGCTCTTCTGCGCCCCCTCTTGCCATGCTATGGCCAGACACTTCATTGACAGCCTCGCGGACGGCGCTTGCAAGCCCCAATGCAAAGATTTTGCCCCATTGTGTTTGATCATAACGATTTTCAAAAAATTCCATATCCAGCGTTTTCACGCCCGCTGTGCCAAAGCCGATATATGCTGATGCAGGCTCTGCCATTTCGCAAAGCCGCTTGTATAGACGAGTTTCGTCATTCACTCCAAGTGGCAGCTCTTTATCATAGAATGGGGCACCAAATTTTAGGTCAGTTAGGAATTTTTCCACAACGCAGTCACAGGCGATATTCCATTCTATTGGACGTTCCTTCGCCTGAAAGTGTTCCATGCCAAGATGCAGCAAGCAATGCGCAATGGCTCGCGCCCATTGAGCGGGCTCTGCGCGAAGCTTTGAGTTGCAGCTGATATGCCCGCGGTTATCCACAACGGCAAGCCAGCCTTCGCCATAGCCATTGCCTGTGCAGCGGGTGATCGATGCTTGATCCCATAGCATGCTAAATAGGGGATGCCCGCTGATATAACCTTTCCCATTATTAAAATTTTTCAGAGCGATATCGTTTTGCTCCTGCAAGGCTTTCTTGCGATTTGAGCTCATCTTTTAGCCACCAATCGAGGAAGATCACGGATAACTTCCACTATAAACCAATCAGGCAGTGTATTGTTGCTTTCAGGTGAGACTGCCATCTGCGCAATCTCTAGGCTGATATTCGCCAAATCCTTGATGAGCGCCTTCGCCTTATGTGCCAAATCTTGTGTAGCGGCGCTCTGATTATTTTTAAGCGGTGGCAGCTCCTTCACAAGCTGGGCCTTAAAGCTTTGGGCGAGAAAATATAATGTATCTCTATCTTCTGCCGCACTGGGCCATTTTTGCTTGCCATCAATAATCGCTGAAAGCGCGTAGCGGCTACGTATCTGCTTCACAAATGCTCGAAACTGTGTGGCATGGTGGGCTGACAAACAGCCAGAGGCTAGGATCTCCAGCTCTGCATCTGTGATAGCATCGCCATAGCTATGTAGCGCATCTGAGAGCATATGCCATGATCGCGGCGTCGAAAAAGGCTCTTCTGTCTTTGGCGGCTGATGCCATAGATGATCAGGGCGCAAGCCTATATATTCTAAAATTAGCGGATGTATGCCAAATTCGGCTGCCCAAGCAAGCCAATCTCTGTGGGAAGCTATCAGCTCCACATGAAACATGCGATTGACAAGCGCTGAGGACATTTGCTTTACAATGGCGTTATCCTGTGCACGGTTGCCAGCGCCAATTATAATTGAGCCCTCTGGCAGAAAGTATTCACCAATGCGTCTATCATGGATTAGGCTATAAAATGCCTTCTGCACCTCTTGCGAGCAGGCGTTGAGCTCGTCCAAGAACAAGCAATATGGCTCATCACGGGCGATCATTCGTGGAGGGCAAAAAACGCTCTTGCCTTCAATTATCTGCGGCACGCCAATAATATCCTCTGGTGCAAGCTGCGAACCCAGTAACGACACACATGACAAGCCAAGTGAATCAGCAAAACGCTCCACTATAGATGATTTACCTATGCCTGGAGCTCCCCATATAAACACAGGGCGAGCGATAGCCACATTCAGCAGTATGTCTAAAAGTTGTTTTTGATTAACTGTGACAGGAATATTCATTGCTTTCCCCTTATTTCCGCTTCCTTAATTTATAATTTTCTTTAGGATATTAATCAACCGTTACTTTACGATTTTCAAATATCTTGATTTTACTATATTTTTGCTGTATTAATTAAATCAAGATTTTCATAATACATAGGAATTACCATTGATTAAAATGAATTTAAACCCCAGCTATGATATTGTGCTACGTGCGGGTGCTATTGATGCGCTGCCAGCTTATATATCGAGCGGCAAGCTGTTAGTGATCACTGATGATGGGCTACCACAGGCGCATATAGATCGCCTGCTTGCGTTATTGCCTGCTGGCACGCATGTGTTCACCGTGAAGCAAGGCGAAGGCGCTAAGAGCTTAGATGGCTACGCAGCTATCTGCGAAGAGCTGCTGCGCTTAGGCTTCCATAGAGATGATATGCTCATAGCCTTTGGTGGTGGCGTGGTGGGCGATTTGACAGGCTTTGTGGCGGCCACATATATGCGCGGCATCAGCTTTATCAATATACCGACCACCGCACTTTCCCAGATAGATAGCTCTATTGGCGGCAAGACCGCCATTAACTTTTGCGGCACTAAGAATGTGCTTGGCTGCTTCCATCAGCCACGCGCTGTGCTTGTGGATACAGCGATCCTAAGCAGCTTGCCCGCGCGTCAGCTATATAATGGCTTGGTAGAGGCACTGAAAGCTGGGCTTATCTACGACAGCGCCCTATTTGAAATCTTTGAAAGCTTGCCCATTCAAGAAAATATCAACGAGATCATTCGCCTAAGCTTGCTAGTGAAGAAAGATGTGGTGGAGAAAGACGAAAAAGAGCAGGGGCTGCGTAAGATACTAAACTTTGGCCACACAATCGGTCATGGGCTTGAAAGCAGCTGCGGCCTGTTGCATGGAGAAGCTGTGGCCTATGGTATGCTCTGCATGATAGATGATGAGGCGCTACGCGCACGTGTCAAGCGCATCATTCAAGATAAGCTACATATCAATGCAGCTATCAGCTTTGATAAAGCGGCTGTGCTTGCTGAGATAAGCAAGGATAAAAAGGCCGATACAGATGGGGTCACTATTGTGACTGTGAATAAGCCCAGCGAAGCAAAGCTACGGAGAGTAAGCTTTGATGAATGTATTAGCTATTTGGATAGATTATAATAAGAAGCGCAGGTGGCAGACGAGGGCAGGACGTCTGAGTGGAGTGATATATGAAGCTTACCATCAAAGTCGTTAGCTTTTTGACAATAATGCTGGTGCTGATCAGCCTGCCAGCAATCACTACGATCTGGCGCAATCAGCAGAAGACTATTGTGGAGCAGGCTCGCATCCGCGCATTGACGCTCTATCAGATGATCACCATCACGCGGCAGTGGGTGGCTGAGAATGGTCATCGCATAGAGCCTGTGCCAGCTGTGGCCACCAAAGAATTAGCTGGCTATGCTGGTGATATGGCTAATTTTCGCTTTAATATCACTAGCGATCAGCTTATCAATCCTGAGAATGCGCCTAATGCCTTTGAGAAACGCGCCATCGCCGCGCTCAAGCAGGGTGCAGGAGAATTTGCTGAAACTGACACTGATACTGAATTTGGCCGAGTATATTACTATGCTGCGCCGTTATATATCAATGAATCTTGCTTGAGTTGCCATTCCTACCAAGGCTATAAGCAAGGTGATTTTCGCGGGCTGATTTCTGTGATGATCCCTCTATCGGACTTGGAGGAATCAATCAAAAAGAACAATTCTGCTCTGATAGCCACTATGTTTATTGGGCTTTCAGGCATAATCATAGCTGTTAGCTTCCTGCTCTATCGCCTAGTGCTGCGCCCACTTGATAGCCTCACTGGGGCTGTGCGTAAGGTGGAAGAGGGCGACTACTCTGTGCGAGCGGATATCCATACAGATGACGAGATAGAAGAGCTATCGCAGGCATTCAATGTGATGAGCTCGCAGATTGCTCATAATGAAGATATACTGAAAGCTAAGCTAGATGAGGCTGTGCAAAAATATGTTGATCTTGTGGGCGAACTGCGCGAGACGAATGCAAAGCTAGGCAGCCTTAACCAGCTAAAAACAGACCTTTTGGACTCTATAGCCCATGAGATTCGCACTCCGCTTACCAAAATTATGTCCTATTCTGAGCTATTGAACGACTCGAGGGTGGCTGATGCTGAATCACGAGCGCAATTTTCAGAGGCATTGAAGCGCAATGTGGCTTCTATGACGGCAATGTTCAATGATCTCATCACTCTGAGCCGCCTAGAGCACGATCAGCATGAATATCAACAGATCCCTATATTTATGCGAGAGCTGATTGAAGGCATACTCTATGTGCACGAGCGCGATATAGCAGAAAAGGGCTTGACCGTAAACCTAGACATATCCGAAGAACTAGCGCTTTTGGTGGATGGGGAAACTTTTCGCTATTCAATATCAAATATCATCACAAACGCGATTAAATATACTCGCAAAGAGGGATTAATTGATATTTCGCTTAGTGTGAGATCGGAA
>JAITWL010000399.1 GCA_031285285.1 Deferribacteraceae bacterium
GATGTTGCGTAGCTCTTGCACCATAGCCTGTATGTGAAAAACAAGGCTAGCTGTATCATCAGGCTTCACATTCAGCTCAGTGGTAAAATCGCCATCGGCGATATGATTCACTTTTTCGATGACATACTGCGGCTCGCCGCCCAGCTGCTTCATTAGCCGTCGCACGATCAACACTATCACTACCACCACCAGCGCCACAGCAAGCAGAGCCACGATAGTGATGATATTGCGCGTTTTAGGCAGCGCAGCATAGACTTCTTCCTCGGCAACGTTTGTGCCAAAATAGAAGGTGTAATCAGCCTCAGGAATATATGTAGGTACGAAAAACGAAAGCGTGCTAAGCCCTGTGGCAGCACTTATGCGCGTCACAGCTGCTGGCTCACGCTTTTCTGCATATGGCTGCAATACATCAGCTGCACTGGAGCGTTTGTTCAATTGAGCATCCTCAGGGTGCACAAGGTTAGTCATATTTTGAGCAATCAGTGTGGCATAGCCAGTGTCATACACTTTGATCGAGCGCACAAGCTCTGTGATGCCTGCCATACCAAGCTCTACACCTACAACGCCAGCTACACGACCATTAATGTTGAATGTTTTGCTGACAGTAATTGTACGAGCTGTAACATTGCCAAATCTATCATCACTAGGATCAGATATGTAGACCCTTCCGCTTTTCTTTGGCTCAGTGTAGCCATCATCTGAGGCAAAATCGCGAGTGCCAATGCGCACAGCTTCCCCCTCATTATAGACCATAGGGGCAAATTGTCCTGTAGATGTGCTTCCTTCAGCGCCAATATTGGCTGCATTATTCTTGTCAAATAAATCTTCATCCCAAACTATCCACACAGCTAGCACACGACGATCTGCCTGCAAAAGCTTTAAATAGTTGATTACTTCTGCGCGACTTAGACCGCCTGCTCTGCCCGAAAAAGATTCTGCAGCATTGCCAACGAGTGTGGCCATTTGCACAGCATTTTCAAACTCCTCATGCACAGTATTTCCGTAGCGGTAGGAGATGTTCCAAGCATTTTGGCTAGCAAGCGTGTCTATTTCGCTAAAAAATGTGCTATACACAATCAAGCCTGTTGCAATAAAAGATACCAAGACTGCCGCTATGACAGGTAGCAAAATGCTCATTCTAAAAGACAATTTCATACTCAATCCTTCCTCACTCACAGTTAACAAAAGGCTTTCCCCTAAATGAAAGCCTTTTCTCATTCACGATACGTTTTTAACATATAATCAACATAATGTCAATGATTTAAAAGGCTACACTTGACTAATATGTTATAAAATATTAAATTACGACGATAGGCAATCGCAAGATATTCGGAATCACAGGACGCGCAAGACGTTCGGCAGACGAGCGAAGCGACTGAATGCCGTAGCGGCGTACCACAGAGCAGCTCTGCTGCCGAGGATAAAGCCGCGTGTGCGGAGCTCGGCACAGGACGTGCCGACGGAGGAAAATAATGATAGACTCAGTTGATAAAAAAATCTTGAATATGCTCATGCAGTCTGGGCGAGTTTCTTATACTGATATTGCCAAGGCTGTTGATATGAAGCCGCCTTCTGTCATAGATCGCATCAAGAAGCTTGAGAGTGAAGGCATTATCAAGGGCTACACAGCTGATATTGATTATCAGAAGCTGGGTTATGATATATTTGCCTTTATTGGGCTCACTGTGGATAATGCAAGCCAAGTGGAGCAGTTGGAGACTGGTATCAAAGAAATTGAGGGCATAATAGGCTGCTATCATGTCACTGGCGATTTCTCATTGATAGTTAAGCTTATCACAGAAAGCACCAATTCGCTCGCAGATATTATCAAAAAGCTTCGGGCGATAGAAGGTGTAGCAAAAACCAATACAATACTGATTTTCTCCACTATGCTTGAGCGTCGTCGCAGCATTTAGGCATGATCACAGTATCAGCAATCATTCCTTGCTACAATAGGCCCCAGCTAGTGAAGGCCGCTATCGAATCGATCTTCTGTCAGCATGATATTTCACCTGCGGAGATCGAGATAATAGTGGTGGATGATGGTTCTAAGCCTTGCCTAGATTTATCAGCTTATATCCCAAGGATTTCGCTTATCAGACAAAATAATATGGGCGTCTCTGCTGCTCGCAATGCAGGCGTAAATGCGGCACAGGGTGAATTTATTGCGTTTTTAGATTCAGATGATATCTGGTTGGCAGATAAGCTTGCACAGCAACTTGGCTTTATGCAGAAACATGGCGCACTGGTCAGCCACACTGATGAGCTGTGGCTGCGGCAGGGACGCTGGGTGAATCAAGGCCGCCAACATCAACGCTATGGCGGTGATATACTCTGCAAAATCTTAGATAAATGCCGTGTCAGCCCATCATCGCTGATGGTGCGCAAGGATTTTTTCAAGGCTATAGGTGGTTTTGATGAACAGCTACGTGTTTGCGAAGATTATGAGCTCTGCCTGCGTATGGCAGCACAAACGAAGATTTATTACCTTGAAGAGCGCCTGCTAGTGAAGCGCGCCATTGATGCTAGCCTCAGCCAAAGCATACAACATATCGAATCCATTCGCCTAACAATCTTAGAGCGTTTTGCGGCTGCAGGTGGCTATGAGCCGTGCTATAGCGAGTGCATAGAGGCTGAGCTTGAACCCAAGCGGG
>JAITWL010000065.1 GCA_031285285.1 Deferribacteraceae bacterium
TAAGATGTTCTGTTTGAGTTTCTGTATCACAAAACTTTACATTTGCTAGCAAATCATGAGTGAAACTAACACATTTTATGAGTATAATTTCTTTGCAATAATGTGGCAAACTTTCTAACTCTCTAAAGAATTTCACAAGCGATTGCACACAACTTGCCTGCCTTGAATCCATATGCTCTTTCATTTGCGTAATATCATCACATGCTAATGCATATGCTAGCAATCGATCACCCAAAATAAGTTCAAGATAACTACAATAATGTCTTATAGAATTATAATTTATAGTATGTAAATTGTTTAGTGCTTCTGTGCTGCCACGCTGAAAATTTTCTATAATCGCATTTAATTGCTTCATCATTTTACAGTCCCGTTATAAATCTCATACCGTCATATCCTGTATCAGTCAAAGACCAAGCTTATGTCTTAGACATTTTTCCTTTCATATGGACACTTCGGATTATAGCATAAATCATGTTCTAATATCAAGTTGCTGTTGGAGATGGGATTCCTGTTGGATATTCCTGTCATTAACCCACCTTTGGTGTATAAAATGTGAGTAAAAGCCTTTTAATATTGAATATTTCTATCCATTGAAAAGATAATCGCCCTTCTTAATATTAGTGCCATCGACAAGGTTCATAATCTTCTCAAATGGCGTGTATTGGATCATATTTGCGATTAGCGTTGGTCTTGGCTCTAGCCGTTTTATCAAGACATCATTCTTGATAGTTCTTCGTGAGTTATTTTCTACGATATTGCTTTTGAGCTGTGTTAGCACCTTTTCTCCTTGGCTGAGGAAGAATTTTTCTATTGCATGAATTGTCTGTGTTCTGCATAGGAATTGCACTTCGTTTCTGGGTGCGCCATCTGCTACAATCAATGATGGCAAGAAGAATGTGCCGCAGTTGTGGCAACATACTCTTGTATCTTCTCTGTGCTGCACTGCTCGAGACGTGAATAGTTCGCTTTTCACAGGATTCTTGTAATAATCAGCGATTTCCTGAAAGCTAAATATTGTGCGACACTTTGGACAAAATGAGTAGTTTATCAGCTCTATTGCTGTGTTTGGAATAGTTATATTGCCATAACCAGATGCAATATTTCGCTCACGAATATCAGCAAGAATATTCTCATCTCCGCCTTCAAAGAATCGCAATATGCTTATGTCTTCATCGAAGATACCATATGGTCTTTCGGGGGCTGTGCGCTTTGTGAGGAAATCTTCAAAGGCATCTATGTCAAAGCTATCTTCTTGCTCAGCAAATGCGCCTTCTGATCCATCAACTACTGCTGTGAGCAGTTGATCTATTTCATCTTGAGTTAAAATCTTTGCTCTATTTGACCATTTATTCATAATTATATTCCATCAGAAAACGTCTTTTCTTCGCCACTTCTAGGATCAATGTACGTAACGCCATCATCAGAAGACCAATTGGCGACATTGCTGTAATATGGATTGATATTGCTAAGCTCGCTATTGATAGCCTCAATCAGCTGTTCAGGTATAGTGAACCTTGCAATAGCTTCATCTTCAAATGCTTGCCAGCTGGCATCGTCCCAAGAATCATCAGGCGCAGAGCCGAAGACAGCTTCCCATACTATCGTTGCGTCATTATCAAAGCGACCTTCAATCCATTCACCAAAATCATTATTCTTGATGAATGTCTCTATGCCAACTTTCTTGATGTAATCAGCCAGAGAACCTTCAGCATTTATGCCTTCTTTCACGGATTCTATGACCAAACGTGCAACCTCTTCAAATCCTTTCACCACTTCACCAAAGGCGGCTGAAATGGCTTTCAATGATGATAGGTATCCAAAGCAACCCTTCTTGTTCTCCTCATCGCAAGTGTCTTTGTGTTCACAATCAATGCAAAGACTATCATCAATGACGAAATCATCTTTTGCCTTACCAGTCTTATTTAGCTTATCTTTCATGTTCACTCACCTCAAAGCGTAATCTCACCTTTGGTGTTATAAAATAGAGCGGGAGTGGTTTTAATATTGGATATTTTTAGGAATCCACCTTTGGAGCAGAAGCCAAAGGTGGATGATATACAGCGTATTAACGTATTAAAGTAGCAGATGCTGTAACATTGGTGTAATTGTTAACAGTATTCAAATCACTATTATCTTCGCCACATTGCTCGAGGAGCAACTCTGTTGGTGATTGCTCTGTGAGCACATATTTTGTATACTCATCATTTCCATCAAGTATTATGATTGTATATTTAGCGTCTGAGTTTTTTGTAACAATGATGATGTCATCTTGCCACTCATACTGTGCATCCTCTCCAGACATAGTAAATGCGTCAAGCATAAAGCTAGTGCCACTTTCTGTGGTATGATACCATGTGCCAAACCATTTTGATGGTAAGCTTGGTGCTGGTGTTTGGTTTTCGCTGCCAGTGATGGTTACAGTTGAGCCCATTCCGCTAGCGTTATGTGTTGTCTTTGTCCAAGTGCCATTGTTATTGTTTACATTCACGCTTACTGTTGCGTCCTGTGCTACTCCTGTTGTATCAAGCGTTCCTGTGATTTGATACACAAGCATACTTGACCCAGCTGAAAGGGAATATCGCCCAGTTTCAGAATTATATGTGCCTGTTAGGTTAAATATAATCGCCCCATCTTCTAGCTTCCCTTTCAGCTCAAATGTGTTCGTAGCTGCTGGTTCTGCATAGCCCAAAGGTGCTGATAAATCTGATGTGGCAACAAATTTACCTGTGTTGTTAAAAGTGCCGCTAATACTAACATCCATTTCTTGTGCGCCACTTCCACCACCGCTATCACTACATGAAACCACAATCAGAGACATTGCTAATAAAGCTACGCAAATAAACTTTTTCATTCTACATCCTCCATATAAAATCTATAAAATATCAAATATTGCTTATTTTATACCAAAACGCCCATTCCATTTGGTCACAATTTCTTGCACTTGCTTATCAAGGGTTTCATAATGCTTTGGCTGGATAACAAATATGAAATCTCTCCCTGTAAATGATAGGCAAATCAACTTGCAATCTGGAATTTCCTTGCACAGCCTATCACAACGGGCAATATGCCCTTGCTCACCACGGTGATCGTTGTGCTGGTAGATGATCACAGACGCACCAGCCTTAAAATAGTCTGCCACTTCTGTATAATTCACATGTTTGCTGTCTTGTTTGCTTATTTCTAGTCCATTATCAGGGTCAAGAAATATGAGTTCGCAGCCTTTCAGTTTTTCCAGAGCCTTCTTGTGCCATTCTTTGCGACTTTGGGTATCCAGCAGCTCGCCATAGAATGTTGCATCTGGCAGCAATGGCTCAAGGGCTGAAACAGTTCTTTTATCTGTATTTACTAGCTCTTTTAATGCTTCATGTAAGGGCTTGTCTGCGATATACTCATCGTTTAAGTAATCTACCTGCAAACTATCAGTTAAATACCAATTCACACCAAGCTTAAAGCCTTTTAGCTGGCGCAACAGTCCTAACTTGCCATAATCGCCTATATCACCAACATACTGATTCTTCATATTTTGCCCTCTTTGCTGAGACTTCACTCACATGTGGAGTATACACAGAATTGATTGCCCTTGCAAGGGCAAGTTTGTGATCAATCTACAGTAATATGTAAGGTTAGGAAGTTATAAGCTATGACATATTCAGATTTGATCGCTAAAAGAATTTTAGACCTCTGCAATGAGCGTAACATCACGCTCAATCGACTTGCGACTTTATCAGGCATCAACCATTCTACCCTTGAGAATATAGTGAAAAAGCACAATAAGAACATGAAGCTGCGCACTATCTGCCGCATTGCCACAGGCTTTGGCATCAGCCCAGCGCAGTTTCTGGACTTCCCTGAGATGACAGAGACTGTTGTCGAAGATGAATAACTCTGTTCAAACATTCTAATTTCTTCCATTTCGCCTATCCTTTTAAATTCTTACTCAGCAGATAGTACTAAAATTTTTAGAATCATGTTGCGCATATAAGCGCAAGAATCAGAATAAACTTTATGTCAACCAAATACACGCATTTGGCACAAGGCAGTGTAATTTGTTCAAAAATTGACATAAAGTTAATGTTTTGCCGATCGGGTAAAGCCTTGCCAGTCAATAATCTTCGGCGTTGCTATAAAGGGTTTGAGATCAAATCCTTATGTATATATAATGAGATATTCAAATTTGATCGCAAACAGGATTTTGGACTTGTGCAAGGAACGAAAGTTGACGATTAGTAAACTTGCGACATTGTCGGGGCTACATCACTCCACCATTGATAATATCATCGTTGGAAAGTCAAAAAGCCCAGAACTACGAACCATTTGCCGAATTGCTATAGGCTTTGGCATGACCCCAGCGCAGTTTCTGGACTTTCCAGAGCTGACAGAAACTCAAGTGGAAGATGAATGAAGAAGACATTCTAATTTCCTACCTTTGACCAAAGAAATACCCGCCCAGAATAGGGCGGGTGGGAGTTCGCAAGATCTAATGCTTAATCAGGAAAGAACCTCGTCGAGTTCAATTATGACATCGTCCTCCTGCATTGCCTTATTAAACATGATTGCCTCATCAAGAATCTGTTTTGCCTCAGCTGGGTCATCTGATTCGCTGTGATGATAGTCATCTGGCAATGTTAACACATAGCACCGCTTATAGCCTAGCCCTGGCAACTGCACAGAAGGCTTGCGTGTGTAGCCTCGCTTGCCTGCGCCATCTCCCTGCCGCAATAGTCCATGCTTGCAAAGTAGTGGGGGTACATTTTTGTTGCTACTCACCTCCTGTTTGAAGATTTCTGGCGGCATATAATACTCTGTGGTGGTAAGCCCTGTCCGCTCGTCAAGCACATCTCTTTTATAGCCAAGCCTATTATAAATATTAGATACTGGAGCTTTAATATCCTGAAAGCGGCTCTCACCATGTGTTATGAGTAGTCTTTTAACCTTCTCCAGCATGGCTGTGTCCTCGGCAGAGCCTATGCCGCCACGTTGCAGCAACCATGCGTCAAAACATGCCTTAATAGCCTTGAACGGCGTATCCCAAGACCAATTTACTATACCAAAGTCAATAGCTAGCTCGCCTGCAATAGTCAACAGAGCAAAGTGGCTGGCAACCCGCCTTACTTCGCCATCTGCACTATCTGTAGGTAATAAATCCTTTAGTTTGCTAGGTAAAGCCTCGGTTAATATGCGTATAACTCGCTCTGTGTCTGCCTGTATAGCCTTGATAAACGCTCTTGCAGCATGACCATGATGAGTTGCAGCTGCCTGCTTGATTTCATCTGCAAAAGCCTGCGCACTTTTGCACCCATGCAGGTCTTCAAATAAGCCAAGCCCTGCCTCAGCGTCTGCAAGGATTTCAATAATCCGCACAAGCTGTCCAGCCTGCACTTGACCGCCGTCATCGCTGATTTTCTCCGCCACTCCCTTTTCTCCACTAGACAACA
>JAITWL010000160.1 GCA_031285285.1 Deferribacteraceae bacterium
TAAATGAATTGAAAAGTTTGAGAGACTAAACGATTTGTGTCAAAGCATCGTGATACTAAGCACGATCATTTAACAGGTCTACTGTAAAACATTATCTTTACTTAAAATTGCTATTTTTATATAATGCTCTTTGTGAATCCAATTACCTATTACAAAAAATGTATCTGCGAATATAATGGCACCGCCTATTCTGGCTGGCAGTTTCAATATGGCCAGTCCACAGTGCAGGGCGAGATAGAGGCTGCGCTAAAGCTGCTCTATGGTGAGCGCATATCCACAGTGGCTTCAGGGCGTACTGATGCAGGTGTGCATGCATTGGCACAAGTGTTTAGTTTCTCCACTAATATTTACCGCAGCAATCACGCTATTGCGCAGGCGCTCAATAGTATGCTCCCTAGAGATATCGCTATATTGCGTGCCGAGGATGCCGAAGAGGGCTTCAATGCTCAATTTTGTGCTCTTCATAAGACATACAAATATATGATACTCAATAGGCAGAGCCGTGCCGCGCTAGAATATGATAGAATGTGGTTTCGCAGAGATTATATAGATGTGGATCGCATGAATGCGCTCTTGCAAGTGATCTGCGGCACTCATGATTTTTCAGCATTCTGTGTGGCTAAAAGCTTGAAGGAAAATTGCGTGCGCACAGTGAATTTTGCCGAGGCTCATAGAGATGGCGAGCAGATCACAGTGCGAGTGAATGCAAGCGGCTTTTTGCACAATATGGTGCGCATCATAGTTGGCACAGCGGTTGATTTTTCGATTAAGAAAATGACAGAAGCAGATATGAAAAATATGCTTGATTCCCGCAATAGAAGGCGAGGCGGGGTGACAGCACCAGCACAGGGGCTTTATTTGGAAGAAGTGTTTTATGATTAGTTTACCTCTCGCAGTATCCCAAAATTTTCTTGCGATCTGCATGTAATGCTTGTCAGTATTACATTTTGGAGAGAATACGTCATTGCGAGGCTCTGCGAAGCAATCCAGAATTCAGGATAATTGGATTAATCGCTGGATTGCCGCACTACGCTCGCAATAGACTTATCGCATTAATCATGGCTACTAATTTATATTGTAATGCTTGCACACATAATAATAGCGATGGTTTAAGGCTAAGGAGCCACTACCCCCGTACAGTTAGCTACTATTATACGTATGGAGGCAGTTATGGAGACAAAATTAACGCTTAAACTTGATAGCGCTGTCATTGAGTCTGCAAAAATCTATGCAGAAGAGCATAAACGAAGTTTGTCAAAATTGGTAGAAGATTATTTCAGGAATCTAGTTTTGGAAAACAAAACGACAACTTATTCTCCTTTGGTAGAGGAATTAAGTGGTGTAATTTCTGAAAAAGCTGCTAATGCAGATTACATTTCCTATTTGGAAAAGAAATATGAGTGGGCAAATTGACAAGATCTTTGTCGATTCTGACATTGTGCTAGATCTGCCCGCAAAAATGGCTGCCAAGTGATACTCACCAGAAATATAAAATATTATAAAATGAAAGATTTGTTAATTCAAACTGCAGAAGAATATATAAAAGCAAAGTGGTAATTGCCATCAAAACCAATATTTATAGCCCACAGCGAGATTATAGCCTGCCAAGTCGCTTGAGCTTCGAAATCCAAAAAGCCCATTTGCAGTCAAGCCTACAGAATGGTGCGAATTAATTATAAAATACAAGTCTATGCCAGGGCTTATGGCGAAAAGCGTCTCGCTAATGTGCTCAGGCTCAAGTGTGCTAGCGCTTTTTAGGTCAAATTTTTGGTGGATTGCACCAAGGCCAAGCTTGAAGGAGAAAGTAAAAATATCTTCATAGGTAAGATCATAGTAGGCGTTATACAGGGCAATAAATTGCTGATAATTTAATAGCTCTAGCCCAATATCATCCTTATCTAGTTCTGTTCCATTGAATGAATTATACACAAATTCAAATTCAATGCGCGCACGAAAAATATCGTCTGGATCATCTTCAGGTGCAGCAGACGCACCAATACTTATTGCCGCACCAGAACCTCTCAATCCCCACACAGCATCAGTGCCATTAAAATCATAACCCAAATTGATGCTATTGAAGACAGGCTCTACCCCAACATAATATGTTTTGTCGTTTGGTATAACATAAAAAGGAACAACTACTGGAGTCATGGCATAAGCCAGTATGAAGAAACCCATCTCTTCGCCTGCAGCAGCAAACAAAAGAGTAGCTAGAGTGCCCCCAACAGCAGATAGAATATCTCCACCATCAGAAGCATGGCTCATCCTTGGCATAGACGAGCTGAGGATAGCAGTCATCAAAAAAATGATTAACACTTTTTTCATATTTATCCCGTTGCAACGAAGCGGCAATAATGCCCCCATTGGATGTAAGCGGGCGAGCGAGTCGCTCGCCCCTACACCAGAAAGACTATTCCTATAAAAACGAATACTGATAATTCATATGGTCAGCATAAGTGCCTTTCAGCACGCCTATTGCGTCCTCCACTAGCACAATTTCCTCATTTGTTGGGATCACGAATACTTTGATCTTGGAATCAGCAGCTGAGATCTGCACATCGCCACAATCTTTGTAGCCATATGTTTTCTCATTTATCGCTTTATCAAGCTTGATGCCGAGGGCTTCCAAGCCGCTAGTAGTGATTCCGCGTATCGTTGGTGAGTTCTCGCCCACGCCAGCCGTGAATACTATCGCATCCACAGTGCCAAGAGTAGCCATATACTTGCCGATATACTGTTTCAGCTTATAGCATTCCATCTCCATAGCCAGTTTGCACTGCTCATCGCCATCAGCTGCAAATTTTTCGATATCGCGGCGGTCGGTATAGCGGCCAGCAGTGATTCCTAGCATGCCAGAGCGTTTATTCATGTCGTCATACACTTCTTTTGCGCTACGCTTTGTCAAATCTTGCATAAATATAGGTATAGATGCATCTATATCACCGCAGCGAGTACCCATGATAGCACCTTCCAGCGGTGTCATACCCATAGAAGTGTCCACCGACACACCATTGCGGATAGCTGCAACGCTCACGCCATTGCCCACGTGCAATGTGATGATGTTGCAGGCGGAAGCTGGCTTGCCAAGCATCTTTGCTGCGCGCTTAGATACATAGAGGTGGCTAGTGCCATGAAAACCATAGCGACGCACGCGAAATTTATCATACCACTCAGCTGGAAGCGCGTAGCGGTAAGCATAATCAGGCATAGTCTGATGGAAAGCAGTGTCAAATACTGCCACTTGGGGCACATTAGGCATGCCTTTGCGTGCAGCTTCAATGCCATCAAGGTTTGCAGGATTATGAAGCGGCGCAAGGAAAGATAGCTCACGGATAGCGCTGACTACTTCATCTGTGATCAACACTGATTTTGCAAATTGCTGGCCGCCATGCACCACGCGATGCGCCACCACGTTGATATCGGTCACTGAGGCCACCACGCCTTCTTTTTGCAGCGTTTGGAGCAGCAGCTCTATAGCCTGCACATGGTTTGGCAGCGAGCAATCGTCTTTTTTACCATCATGAGAAAATACGGATGCCTTTTCGCCAATGCGATCCATAGCGCCTTTTGAAATCACCGATTGATTATCCCACTCAAAAAGCTGATATTTCAGCGAGGAGCTGCCACAATTTAATGCAAGAACTTTCATTTATTTACCTCCATTTGACTGAACGGCCGTCACCGCTGTCATATTCACCACATCCATCACGCTTGCACCGCGAGATAAGTCATTCACAGGCTGAGCAAAGCCTTGTATAATAGGGCCAATGGCTTCTGCACCTGAGAAGCGCTGCACTAGCTTGTAGCCTATGTTACCAGCGTTGAGATCTGGGAACACTAGCACATTCGCCTTGCCAGCAACAGAGCTGCCAGGGGCTTTAGATGCGCCCACTTCGGCTATTATAGCCGCATCGGCCTGCAATTCGCCATCCACCACGAGCTCTGGCGCGCGAGCCTTAATAAGCTCCACTGCGGCGATAACTTTCTCTGTGCTATCGCTCTTTGCGCTGCCCTTAGTGGAGAATGAGAGCATAGCCACCTTAGGCGCTACATGTAGCAGGCGTCGGCTGTGTTCCGCTGTTGATATTGCTAT
>JAITWL010000172.1 GCA_031285285.1 Deferribacteraceae bacterium
TTGTCTGAATAAAATGCAATAATTCGTGGCTTTTTCGTGGTAACATAAAAGCAACCCTTGAAAAACATAGTGTTTGTCAGGGGTTGCTGATTTACTGGCAAAGTAATCACCTATTGATAAAATACACCGGCCTGCACCAAGCGGGTACATTTTATCGGATGCAATCGTTAAAAGTGAAACCACCTGTGGCAAATCGTTAAAAGGTAGCGCTCTTTTTTACGTTCATACATTTATACATTTTCCCAACTGGTTACTTGTGGCATACTTAGACCATCCGCCCGTCTCTGAAACTTACTGGCATCATGATATTGCCGTTGCTTCGTTTGTTGTATGTCATACACCTAGCTGCAATATCACGGTCATTGGTAAAAAATGGGTGCATGCCACTATTTGGAAAGAAAAAGAACGATTCTGCTAAAGCGTGATCTTTGCAGCAAGGGATTGCTATAAAATGCTTGTCATTCTGGAGGCTTTCCCACACTCCATCAGTATTTCCCAAATCCTCTATCACTAAACCACCAAAATTTTTTGCGTTACGCTTCAAGCCAACCAATAACTCGAATCTTTCAACTGGAGCTCCGCACTTTAGACAAAGATTGGGAAAGCCATTATGAACGACAGTTTGATCCAAAAAAGGACCCGTAAATAGACTATTTGGAGTACTCATACGATCTATAAGTTGCATACCGGTTAGCTCAGGATAAAGGCAATACATTCTATAAAAATTATCACCGTTGCTGGGTATTGCTTGTACTCGCTTAGTATTAGAAGGTAACCTTAATAAAGTTCCGTTTAGCTGTCCTGAAATCTTGATGCGCTCAGTTGCTTTAAGCGATTGGATTATGAACTCAAGGTCGTTTACAAATGGTGTATCTTCTGTGTGAGCAAACACATCTTTTTGCTTCGCATCAGACGGCTTAATTTTCGCTTTGGAACCTCCTACTCTGGCTTCTATGCTTCGCAGGTGCTCATCGAGGTCTCTATCTTCCTGAAATTTGGTTCTGGCATCTTGAACCAACTTTATAATATTCGGTTCGACAGTTCCAGGCGCAACAACCTCGGCGACGGCTGCGCGGCGGTCCACACTCAATCTCCCCCAGCTTACGATGTTTTGGAGTGCTCCTACCAAAAGATCAAGGTCTGTAATTTTGCTTATATCCATCTTAAAGAGCGGGTAACTCGTTTCGTAATCGGACGGGTCGCGTCCAGTAAGCGCAGCTAAATAGCGATAGAAAACCACTGGTAGCACATCTTTTCCCTCTTTGATTAGCTCGCTCAACTTTTCCGGCTCTTTCAAATTCTTCGCGGCTGTATTACGCACAATAACGCTTTGGTCATTTAGTGCGATATCTAACAACACCGGCTGGTCGATGATTTTTTGTGCGGCAGTTTCTCGAACAGAAACATCTCTATCATCTCTTGCAATCTGCGCTAATAATATCGGGTCTACAACAGACTTGGTGATTGCGCAGCGAACATGGGCATCACATTCTTTTTGCATAAGACCTTGCAGTATTGATTGGTCGGTTATTTTTGCTACCGCTTTTATGCGTACCGCTGGCACAACAGATGTTTTGACTAGCGAAATCAGTGCTTTCTGATCGGTTATCGATTGAATATCCATACCTTCCGCTAATTTATTTTCGGCTTTCCCCCGGGCAGTATCGTTTTGAGCGCACTCTACAATATTTGCCAATAATGAGCTATCCGTCAAATATTTATTGTCAAGAACAATCTGAGCGTAGTACCCATCGTCCGGCGTTAGTGATAAGGCAATTTGTGCCAGAATAGTTTGATCCGTTTCTGATTCGAGTAATCTCTTTAGTTTATTTTCCACATGTTTCAATATGTCAGAGAAGCCAGTTGCACGTCTTGTTATCTCAAGCAAGATACTAATATCTGTGAGATTCTGGCTCAATGCGGCTGCTTCGCGCACGTCATAACTATATTCATCATTGTTTAAGACGATATTTTGAAGAAGCGTTTGGTCAGTTATTTTATCTAAGAGAATTTGACATATATTCTTTTGGTGTCGGGCAAGTTCAATTTGAGTGGGATTGGTTTGGGATCCCGGCTTGCTCTTTGTGTCCTGCAACCTTGAATCGTAATCTTTCAATACCTGCGCAACCAGCAATGGGTCGCTTAACTCTCTGGCGGCTGCCCTGTTCACGGTCTCTAGTAGTCCGGTCTTTGCTATAGTGGCCAAGATCTCCTGATTGGTTTCTTGGGCAACTTCCTTTAATGCGTTGTCTTCTTTCTTTTGGTTGTTGCTCATCCACGCAGGTTTGAAAAGTCCCATTCTCATGTCCTCCTAGACTATACCGCCCATCTTATTTCGTTGCTTTGCACCGTCCATTTATAATGCAGTTCTCTTTCTTGTCTCAAACGCCACCTCAGCCACTTGACCGAGAGACAAGTTTTCGTTGTTGCGTACTTTTTCCGGAAGCGCAATAAAATGAGTTCCGACGCCCATAGGCAACATTAATGTTGGTCAGCTTGACGTTCCTACTGTGGCTGTTTTTTGTTCATGTCATAGTGCTCCAAAATTTCTCGATTGCGATATTAAACTCATGCGACACGTCCATATTGACGCAATGCCCGGCACCCTTAAAAATGACCACTTCACAATTCGGTTCGCTATCACTCCACATTTTTAGCGCTGTCAATTCCATTGGAACATCATGTTTGCCGCAACCAATCAACAAGGGATAGTGTCGTGTTTTTGGCTTGTGCTTATTTACCATGTTATTTAGTGAGGCGAGATGCATAAACGATTTTTTAGGGAACTCTATGTTCATTGCGTAAAATTCATCTTGCGCGCCTGCTGTATATGCAGAGATTTTTTTATTTGCCCCGGCAAACCACTTAATTGAAAATATGGCTTTTAACATCATCGACATTTGTGCCATGCTGTTGCCTTTTTGAAGTTTAGTGTCAAAGTTGTTGATGTAATAACCACCAAAGCAGGCAAGGGATTTTACCATTTCAGGGTGATGGTTGGCAAAATCTTGCACTAACACAGCCCCTAAAGAAACGCCTAAAAGATGTGTTTTTTCGATTTTCTCATT
>JAITWL010000199.1 GCA_031285285.1 Deferribacteraceae bacterium
AAAACGAGCTGCATTCTTGGCTATTCCTTTGTATGCAGCTTTGTCATAGCCAAAAAAACGCTTTACTATCAAAAACGGGTGCTCTACCTTGGCACGAACTGACGATTTAATATTAGGTAAATGTCAAGTGGAATTGCCCTAATAGGGTTTAAGACTAAGGAGCCACTACCCCGCCCCTTCGGGTCACCTTGCCGAAGGGGATTTTTGGCAATGACGTGGTTTTCTAAAAAGATTAAAGAAAGTCAAACACTTAGCCGATATAAAACCTAACAGCTCTAAGAAAAGGAGCTACTTTTTTCAAAAAATATATTCAAATTGTTAATTTACATATTGACAACTTTATTACTTTGCTGTAGCTTAGCAAATCGGCAGAGGGAATGTTTCGACATCTTCCGTCTGCTGCATATACTAAGGTTTTTGCCGTCCTGGCAAGAGCGAACAGAGTGTCAAACCTTTTTTACAGATGGTTTGTATCTTTTCAACCCTTCATTTGAGCGGTTTATACCTCATAAGCCCTCACTCTCTTAAATAGCTGATTTGCTGGAGTTTAGTTTTCGTTAATCAGCTTTTCCTTTTTTATTCATTCTCAGGTCTCCGACCTTCGAGGATCGTGGCTTTATCCGCGCTTAGGAAACCCAAGCTGTGGTACGCCGCTCCGCAATTCAGTCGCCACTGCATGGCTCGTCTTGCGAAACAAGAATACTATGCAAGTTGCACTCGTAGGGGAGAGCGACCCTGCTCTCCCACATTAGTCCAATGGGGAATTATTGCGGGCAATGCCCGCACGGGCGACCGAGTCGGTCGCCCCTACAAAGGCGTTTCGTGACAAGTCAATCTAGGCTTCATGATTATGACGGCCTTTGCCCAACAGCTATCCTGAGGTCTGGATTGGCAATGCATGAACTCATAAAATTTGCATACCATATTAAAATATGGTACACTGCGTTATGAGGTGACATATGGCATACACAAAAAAGTCACAATGTTTGCCACAAGAGCTTTTAGAAAATGCGATGGAGAGCAGGCAAGGAATAACTGAAACCGTGAGAGATGCACTAGGAAGCTCAAATCAAGATTAGCTGATGCTATGATTGCTCATCATGCATTGATTATGGCCTACCTCTATTGACTTTTGACACAGATTTTAGGCATTATGAACGTTATCATGGATTAAATATATAAATTTTGATTGGAGTTGAATATACATGAACATGCAGCAAATCATGCGCGAAGCGCAAAAAATGCAGAAAAAAATGGCACAAATGCAGGAAGAAGCAGCAACGCAAGTCGTTGAAGCAGCAGCAGGCGGTGGCATGGTGAAAGCTACCATGAATGGCAAGCAGGAGCTGCTTTCTATCAATATTGAGAAAGAGATAGTAGATCCAGAAGACGTGGAGATGCTGCAAGACTTGATCGTGGCAGCTGTGAATGAGGCTACCAAGAAGGCGCAAGCTATCATGAATGATAAGATGCAGGCTGTGACTGGTGGGCTGAATATACCAGGGATGTTCTAAGGCTTTAGCATACTAAAATTATAGCTGGAGGTAATTATGAAGAAAATGTTGCTGATAATAGCATCTTTTTTAGTATTTGCTTGTGGTGATGCATTGTTAGAGGATGAGGAGCTATCGGGAAACTATGATCCTGCTAGCAGATGTGTAGACTTAGACTGGGCCACAGATAATCCCAGCTGGCTTCACCTTGATAGCGATCCCATTGCCTACATTATTGAGCGTGAGTGCGAAGGCAGCTGTAACTACATAAGCGAAGCCTCGTATAGGTTTATGGGCACTCATTTTCAAAATTGCTATAATGATAGCGGCGATTGGGCTTTTGATGGGCTTGGCTCACCAATGCCTACGGGAAAGTATCGCCTAATATACACTGCTAAGGGCGTTGTAGAGCGTAAGGGAGAAGAAGCCTATTCTATGATAGGCACTTATACTACGCCTGAATTGGAGCGAATTGCAGAGTAACAAACAAAATGCATAAAATTAAACTATTAGACGATTGTATACACGAGCTGGCGCGGCTGCCAGGCGTAGGCCGCAAGACAGCCGCGCGGCTTGCTATGCACATACTCAAGATGAAGCCTGAGGATGTGCATAGGCTGGCTGATAGGCTCACGGCTTTCAAAGATAATACTGTCTTCTGCTCTGTCTGCGGCGGGCTTTCTGAGGGTGAAACGTGCCCAATCTGCATGGATACATATAGAGAGCCGCATGTGCTCTGCGTGGTGGAGGAGGCAAAGGATATCTTCATCATTGAGCAGACAAGCTACTATAAAGGGCGCTATCATGTGCTTGGCGGTAAAATATCACCGCTTGATGGCATCGGCCCTGATAATCTACGCATAGCCGAGCTATTAGATCGCGTGCAGGCGGAAGGCGTCACAGAGGTGATCCTCGCTACCAATCCCGATGTGGATGGCGAAACCACAGCTATCTACCTCACACGCCGCTTAAAAAGCATTGCAGATAGCGCAGTGAAGGTGACAAAGCTCGCAAGCGGCATCCCCCTAGGCACTCATATAGAATATGCCGATGAGATGACTGTGTTGCGTGCATTAGAGAGCCGCAGAGAGATATAAAACCTATAATTTTATTCTTTTCAATCTCAATGCATTCGATAGCACTGTCACCGATGAAAAGGCCATTGCTATGCCGCCAACCATCGGTGTTAGCTGCAATTGCCATATTGGGTATAGTGCCCCTGCAGCTATTGGGATGCCTAGCACATTGTATATAAAGGCCCAGAAAAGATTTTGACGGATCACTTTGCCTGTAAGCTGTGATAGGCGCAGCGCTCGCGGCAGCTTGCCGATGTTGCTACCTATCAATGTCATATCAGCCGAGCTGATGGCTATATCTGCCCCGCCAGACATAGCTATGCCTACATTCGCCTCGCTGAGAGCCGCGGCATCATTGATTCCATCGCCCACCATCGCCACATGTCTGCCCTCAGCCTTGAGTTTTAGGATCAGCGCTCGCTTATCCGCTGGCTTAGCCTCACTGTACACCTCTTCGATGCCTATAGCAGCTGCTACCATATCACAGACAGATTTATTATCGCCAGATAGCAATATAGGCTTGATTCCATATGATTTTAATTTTGCAATCGCAGCTGCACTCTCTTCACGTAAGCTATCACCCAAGATCAGTCGTCCCGCTGCGCAACCATCAATAGCTGCATAGAATGTGCTATAGCCTTCCTCTGCTGTGTACGGTGTATCTATGCCTTGCTCAGCTAGATAGCCCTTAGTGCCAAGGTGGATAAGCTTACCCTCTACCACAGCTTGCACACCGCCAGTGCTATTGCTAAATTCGCTTGCTGCGGGTATGTTAATACCTGTAGCTATAGCATGGTGCACTATGGCCTTAGCCAATGGATGCTCTGATCCATACTCAGCGGCTGCAGCCAGCCTAAGCAAGTCTGTTGGCGAATCTGCATCTATCTTTTGCAACTCAAACACGCCTTTGGTAAGTGTGCCTGTCTTATCGAGGATCACGGTATCCACTTTGCCAGCATTTTCAAGCACTTCGCCATTGCGGATAAGTATCCCTTCCTTAGCACCGCGGCCAGCTGCGGCCATGATAGCAGATGGAGTGGCAAGCCCCAGTGCACAAGGGCAGGCGATGATAAGCACTGTCACAAATGCTAGCACAGCGCGTGGAAGCGCGGGTGCAGGTGCTAAGATTAGCCATGTGATGGCAGCCACTGTCGCTATCGCTATCACCGCAGGCACAAAGACGCTTGCAATCTTATCAGCTAGGCGCTGGACAGGTGCTTTGGAATACACAGCCTCTTCCACCTGCCGTATGAAGGCTGCTAGCACCGTGTTTGCACCGATGCTTGTGGCGGCATAGTCGGCAGTGCCAGAGGCCACATGAGTGCCTGTGTATACAGGATCGCCAGCGTGCTTATCCACAGGCACAGACTCGCCTGTGAGTATAGATTCATCTATGGTGCAGCTACCGCTCGTAAGCTTGCCATCCACAGGCACAGCGCTGCCTGGGCGTAAGCGAATGGTCATATCTTCGGTGATAGAGCGCACATCAGTCTCGCTTTCACCATTTTCATTCACTACAATAGCTGTCTGCGGCGCAAGATCGAATAATCGGGTGACAGATTCCGCCACATTGGCCTTTGCGCGGCTCTCAAGCACGCGCCCAAGAAGGATCACGGCGATGATAACCACCACGCTATCAAAATAAGGCATATGTACGCCATATTGCGCCCAGAAAGCAGGCATTAACACCACAAATAACGAAAAGAAGTAGGCCGAGGCTGTGCCCATGAAGATCAGCGTATTCATATCAAATACGCCCTTGGGAAGATTGCGAAGGGCTATGCTTGAAAACTGGCTGCCAGAATAGAAAAACACCACTGACGCTAGGGCTAGCTCTATGTATTGGTGGAATGGTATTGCATTTGTCGGTATGCCAAGCATGCCACCCATTGATATCAGAAACACAGGCAGCCCAAAGATAAAGGCAACCCAGAATGAACGCTTGAGCTGGCGAGTCTCTTCCTCTAAATCATTGGCGTTGTGGCTTTCTTCTGGTATGTATTTGAAGCCAGCAGCCTCTATAGCCTCACCAAGGCTAGCCATATTGATTTTGTCAGGATCATAGCGCACGTAGACACTATGTGTAGCAAGCGAGGCAGAAGCCGATTCTACACCATCTGCACGCAAGAGCTTGCGCTCAACGCGACCCGTGCAGGCCGCGCAGTGCATACCTGAAATGCGTAAATTTGAAGTTTGCACAATCTTTGCCCTCTATTTTTCGATAGTACCTAAAATCAAGACAAAAAGACTCAGGGAAAAGATTATTTAAACCCTACCCCAAGGTGACTTCCGTAAAGTCTATATTTTATATCATGGTTAGGTATCTGCTCTACCACCACCAAGAGTATTCTATGTTCAAAAGGGCTTAGAAAATATCCCCTGACCTCTGCACTGTATACAAAACTGTATTCAAAGTTAGAATAATCCTCTCTACTGACTATTTTTTGTGTCTTTTTTGCGTTTTCACCTGTTGCATTTATTAACACTGTATATTCTTCCAGCGCATCCTCATCCGCAGGATATTTGACATCAGCAACAATAGCTTCATAACTGACACCATTTCGTTTTAATGGAAACTGCATAAGCGCAGACTTGTTTTCACGAATGTCAAAATGCTTTAGCGCAAATAATATCACAGGCATTGCCTTGTTATATAGTGCGATTGTTGCATCTGGCACAGCTACACTATCGCCAAGCTCATCGCTTCGCACAACAAACTGAAAAATCACATCATCTGTCACAGCATCAAACACAGCAAAGGTCATATGCACACGAGGGGCATTATCCGTATAGTCAGTGGAATACGCCACTTTGCCATCTGGCGACCAGCCCCACAGGCGCAGATCAGGGCTATCATGCACCGCAACGGCTGGTAACTCTAAGTTTGCCGACCACACAAGCTGTGCACCAAAGATTATGAAGATTAATAGCAGTTTTACCATCTACTTGATCAAACTAAAAAATCTGCTCCAGCGCAGGCCGCCGCCTGGCTCTTTGGAGAAATATACCACCACAGCTTTGCCTTTGAAGGCTGCTTTCGGTATAAAGCCCCAATAGCGACCATCGTCGCTGCCATCACGATTGTCACCCATCATCAGATACATGCCTTGGGGGATTGTGAATTGCGGCACGCTATCCACCATGGGATTCATAAAATGGCGGAAGCGATGCTCGGCCACATATGGCTCGTCTAGAGTTTCGCCATTGCGGATGATTTTGCGATCCACTATCTGTATAGTATCGCCAGGCAGGCCGATCACACGCTTGATAAATGTCATATTCGGCTGCAAAGGATACTCAAACACCGCCACATCGCCGTGCTCTGGCTCGCCAAACTTGTAGCTAAGCTTATTCACCAGTATCCTGTCGCCCTCTTGCAGCGTCTCCAGCATAGAGCCAGAAGGAATCATATAATTACCTATCAAAAATGTTAATATCACTATGGCAATAACAAAAGCTACCACCAACGAATCTATAAACTCTTTTATGCTATTTTTCTTTTCTTCGCTCACGTTATCCCCTTGATTTTATATACAGGAAACCATAACATATAATGTGTGCTATGTCGATAATATCTTATTGAGCCAGTGTGAGTGCTGATTTAGGCGATTTAGCTTGCAATTTTTTGACAATTGACATATATTTACGATCTTCTTAAACGGGGGTGCTCGGTTTCGACGGGGCGCTGAGGGTTTTGGGAGCATGCCAAGGACCAGGGCCTTGTAAAAACTTGGAAAACATTTAAATGCTAAATCTAACGATAACGCATTCGCTCTTGCTGCCTAATAAGTAAGCAGGCGACATCCTAGCCCTCGAATGTCTGCGGCTTGGCTGGGGTGTAAAATTTAGCAGACTGGTTTGATTGGTCGCTCCGCCCATGATAACGAGAAAATAGGAGCTTTTCCCAACTTAAGCTATGGTTGCAGGCGTGGAAGGGAGAACTTAAACTTCAACCTAAGCATGTAGCGCCTGAAATTGTAGGTTCTTCGGACGAGGGTTCGATTCCCTCCACCTCCATTATTAGACGCAAAGTCGAACCCTGATGTAATGTACTTTAGGGGCGGCTTTGCGGTTTTGATACTCTTGGATAACACAATCAGGACAAAACCAAAGAAAAAATAACCGTTGCATATCCAAACCTGTGGTTTTTCGATCACAGGTTTTCTATTTATCAGCACTCTCCGCCTTTTTCACCATACGCAATAATGTAATCAAAAGGTCATCAACCATTGCTGAGTACTGAGAAGGTATCTTTTGCAACGTTTCAATGGCAAGTGTTGTCTTCTCGCCTGTTGCTTGCTGCCCAAATAGTAGATAGTCTGCCGAAACATGTATATTCTCACAAATTTTGCATAACGTTTCAACTGACATGCCCTTTTTGCCATTTTCTATTTCTGCCAAAAATTGGGGAGAAACATCTATCATCTCCGCAAATTCCTCACGTGTAAGAGACATACTATCTCGTCGATCGCGCAATCGCTTTCCTATGATAGTTTTATCCATAATATTCACCTTAGAGTTATAATAGACTATTGCTATTAGCGTATGAATGAGCTATAAGTTGATAAATTTACGCTTATAGCGTAAAAAGTATATGCTAAAGGTTTAATGGAGGTTGCTATATTGATTGGGAAAAAACTAAAAGATTTGCTTAAAGCTCGAGATATTGAGCAGATTCAACTTGCGAGAGCTGTCGGCATCTCCCCGTCTAGGCTTGCCAACTATTTAAGTGATAAGCGTGAACCCGATTTGGATATGCTTACGAGGATGGCAAAGTTCTTAGGTGTTGATGTGAACTACTTTGCAGATATGAATGCAGTTACTTATCATGTGACAAAAGAGGTTATCGCCACTGATAGCGCCAAAACTATTGATATTTCAATAAAACAACGTAAGCAGATAAGGGAGGATTAGTGATGACTGATATAGACAGAGATACTCTTATGGAAAGTGCCATCGTTGTTCAACGAACAAGATTTATGCGATCTCCACAAATAGATGTGCTCTATAAGGCAGCAGCAAAGAATGTTTATGATATATTCAGCTCGCAGACCGATCCGCAAAGCATTATGGAAATAGAGCTTGCGTATATGAAGGCTGAAAGCGAGTATACCCATGCTGATCTCAAGAAAATGTTTGCAGATACAATAGCCGCCTATCGCAATGCGCTGAATCTACTAAAGATCGTTATGGAAGAGCCTGAGATGTATCTCAAATACTGCGTTCCAGCTTGTGAGATTATGAAACGCAAGAATAAGCGTGGCCTGCCGCATGATACTTTTCATTTTGCACTTGCCTTGCACAATATGCGGCTTCAACGAGAGCTTGGATTCGGCAGCCATATGCTTTTAGATGAAGACTATGAGCTTTTAAAATTGAGACTGGCGAATTTGATGAAGGCTTGGGAGCTGTATATGGGCTTGCAGAGGAAGGTTTTAACAGGCGATACTGTTGTAAGCAAGCTAAATGAAAGCGTTCAAAAAGTCAATAATGAGCAAGTACAGGTTAATACAGCCTTGGAAGCAAAAGAGAGAAAAGCCAAACACAGTCATGAAGAAAGAATTGAGCTACTTCACAGGATTTTTGACCTTTATGGAAATGATCAAGTCGATGAAGGGATTGCGCTATTCAAGCAACACTTTCCTGCGGAAAAATGGATGGAACGGGCTTTAGGTAGGAAATATCTTGAAGAAAATGGCTATGATACTTCGGAACTTGATGATTAGATTTTAAAGAATCAGCTAACCACACATTGAGCTTGAATGCGCTAAAAGTAATCATTTTACCACTATCTATAGGCTGCATAGCTCTTTCCCTCTGGTATACAAGTGAAATCGGCTTTTAAAGGTTGTAGATTTTTATTAGATATGGTTATATAATCAAGCAAAGTATATGAAATGGCGAGATTATTGCATGATGAATGTCATAATGTGTATTTTTTCTGACATGTTCCCATCAAAGCGAATTTTTTATTCTACGCAAAAGGAGTGGTTAGAATGGTTTTGCACGCTTCAATGAGAGAGGCGTTTGACGCTTGGCTCATTAATGAAAATATAAAAGAATATTCATCTGAAGCGGTTATTGCCTGTATGGATAAAGTATCTGAGTATGCGCTAGCGAAAAAGATACTGCGTTGTAGTTTATGGGATGTTAAAACATACGATCTTTTCAAATCAATTTATAAAAAACTACGCGAAACTATGCTATTACGGATCAGTGATAAAAATATGTACTCTACATTTCTTGTTGCTGGGCAACTCTACCTAAAGTTTTTGAAGGAGAAGCCCCTTGTTCGCAAAAATACAACTGTTAAAGAAAGAATAGATGTTCAAGCAAATGATTTTATCACACCTCTTACATATCCACATAGTTCTGAGGTTAAACATATTCTATTAACACATTTCTCAAACGGGTATTTGTTAAGTTCACCAATTGAAATGACGCGTTTTCGCTCTTTTGTTGTAAAAGATTTTGGCGAGGAACTAACATTCTCTGATGATGAATTGAAAAAATATATTGTAGCTTGTGGAACAACCTATGAGGGTAAAGTTTATGTAGTTCCTGCTGAAATAAAAGAAAAAATTAAAACGTTTGCTGATAATTATTTTGCTAATGGTGCACAAGCAATATTCTATGCTGAATTTTATGCCAAAAATGAAAGTTGGCTGTTTGATGGAAACATAGTATCAGAGGATATGTTGAAAGATATACTTCGACAGTTATTTCCACACTTACTATTCACACAAACCTATTTTGGCAATACAAATGACACCGTTTTCTCTACCTTAGAGAATGAAATCCTTAGAGTATGGGGTGATGAAACGCTCCATACTTATGACGAACTTGCTAAGCAATTGATATATGTACCTACCTATAGGATAGCACAGACGCTTAGCCAAGGACATAATTTTATTTGGAGTAGCAAAGAAACCTTCTCTCATATTCGCTATATTGATATTACTAATAAAGAGCAAGAAATAATCAGAGATGTTGCTACACACAAGTGCAATGATCATGGATACGCTTCAGTAACTGACCTACCTTGTACTGAAATTAAAGAACGAAACCACGAGCTATCTACTACTGCGATTCATAATGCAGTTTATCTTATTTGTTTGTCAGATAAGTTTGATAAAAAAGGTAAAATAATTATACGTAAAGGTGATAACTTGGATGTATTGACTATTATTGAAGAATATTGTCGAACTATAGATAAATGTTCACTTGGAGACTTATTGAACTTAGAACGAGAGTTAACGGGAGAGGTTCATCGCTGGGCACCAATGGGAGCAGGCAACGCAATTTTAGTTCGTATTGATAAAGATACTTATGTAGCAGACAAATATATTAATTTTGATACTAATATGACCGATAAGGCAATAGAGTTGTTTGTTGGGGGTGAGTATCTTCCGCTTCAGTCATTTACTACATTTGGGGCATTTCCTAATTGTGGACATGTTTGGAATTTATTCTTACTAGAGAGCTATTGTCGACGTTTTAGTCAGAAATTCAGATTTGATGTACCAGCAGTAAACTCTAGGAATGCAGGAGTAGTAATTCGCAAAAGCTGTGATATGTCGTATGTTGACATTATGGCTGATGCTATCACAAAATCTAATATTCAACTAGAGAAACTAGCAATCGGTAGATTTCTTTATGAAAAAGGATACACTGGGAAAAGTACTACATCCAAGATTGAAGAAATCATTAGTAAAGCAAGAAGTA
>JAITWL010000301.1 GCA_031285285.1 Deferribacteraceae bacterium
CTTGCTATAGTTAGTTTTATAATCATAAATTTCTCATTTACTAGCATACACCAAAGATACGCGCATGATGTCATAGATAGCCGTTTTAAGCGGATTATTGCTGATATTGACGCAGCTGCGCAAGAATCTGTCAACCAAGCCTCGCTCTTTGTGGAGCTTCCAGAGGTGCGGCGAGCTTATGAAATGGCTCTCAGCGGCGATATTGATGATGAAAACTCACCAGAGGTGCAGCAAGCGCGCGATTATCTCCGTCAGACTTTTGCTCCGATGCTGCAAAGCTATGAAAAAGTCGTTGGCCAGCGCTTTCAGCTTCATTTTCACCTGCCCAATTCTCGCAGCCTTGTGCGCTTATCGCGCGATAAGCAGACTCGTGTAGATGGGCAATGGGTAGATATCTCAGACGATCTAACAGCCTATCGTGCGACAGTTGTTTTTGTGAATAATACAGGGATGATAGCCACAGGCATAGAGCTAGGCAGTCAGGGGCTTGCTGTGCGAGGAGTGATACCAGTATTTGCCGAAGACGGCCAGCAGATAGGCTCTGCAGAAGTGTTACAGGAGATTGAGCCTATCCTTGATGCGGCCATCAGCGACGATCAAGGCGACTTGGCGCTCTATGTCCGCTCATCTCATATGCAATATTCCACTGAGGAGGAGACCTTACACACTCACAAAGGTGATTTTGTAAGGGTGGTAGAGCCCAAAACTATAAATGCAGAAGGGCTTGTCACGCCAGAGCTGCTTGCAAAAGGCAGCATTGAAGGCGCCTTTGTATATCATGGTTATATCGCGCTGGCGGCTTTTCCGCTTTTAGATTACCAAGGCGAACAGCTAGGTGTATTTGTCTATGAAATGGACACTGAAACAGTGCTGAGGCATGCAAACACTGCGAAAATCACACTAACAATCACCTTGGCCGTGCTGCTTGGCTTTGGCTTTTTCATGATATTTTTGAGCAGTGCCAAAAATCGAGCGGAAACAGCCAACGTGGCCAAGAGCGACTTCTTATCCCGCATGAGCCATGAGATGCGCACACCTCTCAATGCAATCATAGGCATGGCCTCTATTGGCGCAAGCTCAGCTAATATTGAGCGAAAGCAATACAGCCTCGAAAAGATATCAAGCGCCTCAGCGCACCTGCTAGGTGTGATCAATGATATATTAGATATGTCGAAGATAGAGGCTGACAAGCTAGAGCCATTCTCAGCAAGCTTTTCACCTCGTACTATGCTAGAAAATATTGTTGATGTGATGCAATTTAAGATAGATGAGAAAAAGCAGCAATTCATAGTGGAGCTTGCAGAAGAGCTGCCAGCCTATGTGATAGGTGATGAGCAGCGGATCACGCAGATAATCACTAACCTATTATCAAATGCCACTAAATTTACCCCTGAGCAAGGGATTGTTAGCCTAAAGGCCACTGCAGAAATGATAGACAAGCAAAATGTAGCCATACGCATAGAGGTGTCCGATACAGGCATAGGCATCTCAGAGGCAGAGCAGGCACGCCTATTCAACCCATTCGAGCAAGCCAATAGCAGCATTTTCTCTAAATATGGCGGTACAGGGCTTGGTCTAGCAATATCTAGGCGCATTGCAGAGATCATGGGCGGGGAAATTTCTGTCAAATCCACTCTAGGCAAAGGCTCAAGCTTCACACTAAGCGTATCGCTGCCTATAGCGCAGGATTGCGCCCATGAGGTTGGCAAAAGCAAGCAGCGAGAAGGCATATTCACAGGCAAGCGGATAATACTAGCGGAAGATGTGGCAATTAATCGCGAGATTATAGCCACATTCTTGGAAGAGACAGGCATAGAGATAACTATGGCCTACGATGGCAAAGCCGCAGTGGAGCTTTTTTGCGCCAAGCCAGAAGGCTATAATCTGATACTGATGGATATACAGATGCCTAATATGGACGGCGAGCAGGCTACGCGCAAGATTCGCAGCTCTGGCCTTGCCAATGCAAACATCCCTATATTAGCGCTCACAGCCAATGCCTTCCATGAGGACACAGTGCGCTATATGAGCATCGGCATGAATGGACACCTCACCAAGCCCATCGCAGCAGATGCGCTGATAGATACACTGCGGACGTATTTGCTATAGGATTTTTACTTTATGAAGCTATGGCTATATATTTGCTTACTGATTGCCTGTGGAGACATTGCTTATGCGGCCAATACAGCATGGGCTCCTCCTATTCCTGTGCTGATCACATGCTTGCCCACAACAGCTCCCACTATTACAGGCTATTACGCATTAGAGTTTTCTGAGAGTGTTGCTGATGTGTTTGAAAGGCTTGGTGATGATTTATTTAGAAATGAATGTTTAAACAAAATAAAGGCGTCTGATGCCACTATCTTTGCCATAGAAAATTTTGAACAAATGAGACTTGAACAATTTTATGTAGATAAACCTTATATTGATGCCTTTGCTGAGCTCACAGCTATACCAATCACAGATATAGAAATGCTTATCGCGAACAATTCAAATTATGGATCATCAGCAATGTTTGTGAGTGCAGTGGCTCAAAAAATGAGCGAGAATATAATGAATAGTGATATGGAGCTGGCAACAAAAGAAGAAAATATTTCTAAAATTTTGTTTATGGATGATGACATATCAAAAGCTATTTATGACAACGATCTAGATGGTTTGTTTGATATAATCAGCTGCCCACTTGAAATGGATGCAGTTATGACATATTACTATGAAGATGGGGAGCTAGAGTTCGAAGGGAAAAAAGCAGGTCGCACAGAAGGCATTCATGCGCGTTATTATAGCAGCGGGGTGCTATCATGGGTAGCAGTGTATGAAAATGGCAGGATGGATGGTTTTTATAAAAGCTACTATGAAAATGGAGTGTTAAAGTCTGAAGGAACATACCGAAATGGTGAAGAATATGGCATTAAGAAAGAATATTATGAAAATGGTGCACTGAAATCTGAAGGAAGATATCAAAAGGGTAACAGAGAAGGCATTTTTCGGCATTATTATGAAAATGGTGCATTACGATATGAAGTAACATATGTAAATGGCGAAATAGAAGAAGAAACGTTTTATAATAAAGATGGCACGATAAGGTGATGACCTTTGAGACCTCAATCAAGCCAGTTCTCATATTTTAATGATTAGCGTATAATGAAAAATCCCTGAATCATCAGGGATTTTTACAAAGCGGGGACGACGAGACTTGAACTCGCGACCTCTGACGTGACAGGCCAGCGTTCTGACCAACTGAACTACGCCCCCAAATTTAGGAATGGACGTTGCAGGG
>JAITWL010000304.1 GCA_031285285.1 Deferribacteraceae bacterium
TTATACAGAATAATTTTGAGTTTCTTGATACTAGAGCCTTGGGCAACATAGACAGCTCTTCACCATTAGGCAAATCACATTTTATAAATAGTATAAATGCCCAATTGATAGACTATGCCTTAGCACACAAAAATGTTTTGATTCATGATCTCAACTATCTAGCAGCTGATTATGGCTTAGCTCGCTGGCACAGCCTCGAACATTGGTATCTATATAAATATGCTTTTAGTTTGAGTGCTATTCCTGCATATTGCCATAGTGTGGCCGCTATTATCAAGTCTGCCTTGGGCAAAAATAAGAAAGCGATCGTTGTTGATCTTGATAATACGCTCTGGGGTGGGGTAGTAGGTGATGATGGTGTGTCCGCACTTGAGATTGGTACGAATTCCGCTAAGGCTGAGGCATATGCTGCATTCCAAGAATATTTGAAAGCTCTCAAAAATAGAGGGGTTGTGCTGGCAGTGTCTTCCAAAAATGATTATGCTATTGCAAAGCAGGCTTTTGAAGAGCGCAATATGCCGCTGAAATTTGATGATTTTGCTGTATTTAAAGCTTCTTGGGCCGATAAAGCAACACAAATAGCTGAGATTGCTCATGAGCTTAATTTGACAACTGATAGCTTTGTGTTTATTGATGATAACCCTGCTGAGAGAGCACTTATCCAGATGAATATGCCAGAAGTTGTCACAAATAATAGTGATGATGTAACGCAGTTTATCAGTTTTATTGATAAAAATATGTTTTTTGAACCAATAAGTTTGACCAGAGAAGATTTCGCACGGCAGGACTACTATAAAAATAAGCTACTGCATGAGAAATCAGCAGAAAACTTTGTGGATTATGCCGAATATCTTCGCTCGCTTGGGTTAGTTTATTCATTTGAGCCATTTAGCGAGGGAAATATTGAACGTGTGACCCAGCTTATTAATAAAACAAACCAATTTAATATAACTGGTCTACGCCTTACAATGGCGGACGTTGCTGCGCGTATGAATGGACATTATCTAAATGTGGCAGGTGGATTAACAGATAAATTTGGTGATAATGGTATAATCACAGTATTTTCAGGCTTAATAGAGCAGCACAAGCTTACGATTGATTTATGGCTGATGAGTTGTCGAGTGTTTAAAAGAGATGTGGAGATTAAACTATTTGAACATGTGCTGAATTGTTGCAAAAATCGTAATATCACAGAAATTGTGGGAACATATCAGCCAACAGCAAAAAATGCTATAGTAGCCACATTGTATGACGATTTAGGCTTTAAAGAGAGCGATAGATGTTGGAAATTTATGATATAAATTGGAGAAAATGATGGATAAAGAATTAATCAAGCAAAAGCTGACTAAGATTTTTCAAGATATATTTGATGATGAGGCTTTAGCATTAAATGATAGCAGTAGTCCACAAGAGATTGAAGAGTGGGATTCGCTAGCACAGGTAAATATCTTGGTGCAGATAGAAAAATTATTTGGCATCAAATTTTCTATAGACGAAACACGTACATTGAAAAATGTAGGTGCGATAGTGGATCATATTAAACGAAAAATAAGCTAGCCTTGCCCATCATAGCTGCATATAGATCTGCTACAATTGTACAAAATATCATTTGCTACAATATCATGGGCACAATGAAGATCAAGCAGACGAAAAGTAATTTGGTTGATTGAATAACGCTCCATGACATTTGCTGCAATAAATAGTTCTTCCAGCGGATTGATTGTATTTTGCACATTTAATTCAAGTTTGCGCACAAACATTGAGTATGTGCACACATTCCTTTGTCCATATTCATTAATATAGCCTGCAGTGAAATCTTTCAAAAATCTATAAACAGAGCTACCAACAGCTTCTTCCACAGAATGTACATAGGTGAATGCTTGCTTGAGATCGACATCAATAAATAAATTTTTAGCATGCATTGTGCGCAGATAAGCAAATGGCGAATCGTTACCAAATGAGCTTTTATTATTCATCTCACAAAGCACATTCTGATCCTTTCCCCATACAGCAAAAGAATAGATTGGATGCTGTGTCCGCTTAAAATCAGATCTTTTTAAAGCAGCCTTGCCCAAAGACCCTGTCTGACAGGCTGATTGCTTATAATCAAAATCAATACCCTTGCAAAAATCCCAATTGTATGTAGGAATAAGAATTGTGCCATTGTTGCCTACTTTTTCAATAATTGTATCTATAAAGTTATTAACCTTGAATATTTCTCCATTATCAACTGTAAGTTTAGCTAAAGATGTAAGATCAGAGCTGATGAGCACAGGTACGCTTTTTATGTCAAAATGATCAATGTATTGTGTGTAGTCCATAGAGTCATTTTATAGAGATGTGAACGAAAAATCAATTAGATCCTTATTGTGTTTAATAGGGATTTTGTTACAATAATATCCATGAGCATATCAACACAAATGTATTCATGGACTTCCGATCTCTTCCCCATCTGTCGCAGCCTTACAGGCCGTGGTCTGCGGCAGACGCTTGCCTATTTACAGGGGTTAGTGCCCGAATTGCAGATTTATGAAGTGCCCACAGGCTATAAAGCCTTCGATTGGACTGTGCCAGATGAATGGGAAATAAACAATGCCTTTATAGCAAATGAAGCTGGCGAGCGAATCATTGATTTTCAGGTGAATAATCTGCATCTTATGAGCTATTCTGAGCCTATAGATGCTATCATGAGCTTTGCGGAGCTTGATGAGCATCTTTATTCGCTACCTAGCCAAGCAGATGCTATTCCTTATGTGACATCGTATTACAAGCGCCGCTGGGGCTTTTGCCTTACAGAGCGGCAGCGTGCAGCTTTGCGGCAACGGCCAGAAGCGCTATACCACGTCAAGATAGAATCTCGCCTCTTTGCTGGAAGCTTGAGCTATGGCGAATACGTGATCAAGGGTGAGAGCAAGCAGGAAGTGCTGCTATCAACTTATATCTGTCACCCTTCGATGGCGAATAATGAGCTGTCAGGCCCTGTGGTGGCGGCTGCGCTTGTCCAATATATCAAGGCTACGCCAAGGCGCTATACATATAGGATAATTTTTATTCCTGAAACTCTTGGCTCTATTGTCTACCTTAGCAAAAATTTAGAGCACTTACAAAAGCACGTGATAGCGGGCTTTGTGCTCACTTGCCTTGGTGATAACCGCGCATACTCTTATCTAGCCTCACGCTATGGCAACACTTATGCTGATAAAGTCGCTAAGCATGTGCTTCATGATATCGCGCCTGATTACAAAGCTTACAGCTTCCTGCAAAGAGGCAGCGACGAACGTCAATTTTGCGCACCGGGTGTGGATTTGCCAGTATGCTCCATCATGCGCTCAAAATATGGCGAATATCCAGAATATCACACATCGCTTGACGATATGCAACTAATCTCGCCAGAAGGGCTTGCTGGCGGTTATAATGCGCTGAAACAGTGCATAGATATCATAGAAAACAACCATATCTATAAAGCTGCTTTGCTCTGCGAGCCGCAGATGGGCGCTCGCGGGCTTTATTCCACTATAAGCCACAAAGGCAGCACTGATGGCATGCACAATATGATGAATGTGCTCGCCTATGCGGATGGCAAAAATGATCTGCTGGATATAGCCGATATATGCAATATCCCGCTGGTGGAGCTGCTGCAAATAATTAATATACTTGTAGAAAATTCATTGATCTTTAAACAAGAAACAAATTGACATAAACAGATTAGTATCATAGCATAGACTATGAATACGGCAAAAATATGGCTACTTGCTGCTGCTCGCTCCCGCACACTGATGGCTTCTATTAGCTCAGTGCTGGTGGCTTGCGCGCTTGCGCAGCATGGGGGCGATTTTAATATTTTGCTGATTCCTTTATGCCTATTGGTGGCGCTTTTGGCGCAGATGGCTTTTAAATTAGCCAATGATTACTTTGGCTATAGCAAGGATTATGGGCGAAGCCGCCTCAAGCCTAAGCATATAATGATTATACTGATCGTCTGTGTGCTATTATTTTATGGTATTATTCCTATATGCATCTCCTATGGTATGCTCACAGGCGGGCTTTCTATGGATGCATTTCTGCTATCGCTTGCTATGGGGGCATTATCTACCAATATACTTGTGGTGAATAACTATCGCGATATGGATGATGACCGCCGCAACAGCCTCACAAGGATAGTCACTTTTGAGCGGGGCTTTGGCACAACATTTTACCTTGCCAATGGCTTTGCGGCTATTGATTTGGCTGTGATTGCACTATTTCCGTTGCTGCATCGCCTATGGGTACTGATTCTCTTTATGCTCTTTGTGGGATTATTCCTCTATACATGGCATGCGCTGCGCACAAGCGGCGGTAGAATGCTCAATCGCGTCTTGGGGCATACTATACGAAATGTGCTTATCTTTGCGATATTATTGTCGATAGTTCTATTATAAGCATGTTATTGGGGTGCTAGTATGAAACTTAGTTTGCAGAAAAAGCTCCTATTGATCAGTATTGTGCCGCTCTTGTTGATTCTTGTCGGCATTTTGGTGATGACTCAGTATGTATTAAAAAATAATGCTGTGCGTGACGCAATCAACTTCTCTAACGAAGTGGCAAAAACCAATGCACTAGCCGTTAGCAACACTGTGACAGAGATGCTTTCCACATCATTCAATATATCTGAGGATGTTAGTATACTGGCTCAATCAGGCGCTAATCGCGAGCTACTCTATGCTGTGTTCACAGATTATATCAAACGTTATAAATTTTTTGGTGGTGGTGTGGTGATGCAGCCTGATGCTGTGGGTCTAGATGCAGACTATGCCAATACTACCTATCACACCGAGACTGGCCAATTTTATCCATATATCGGCCGCGATGGCGATAATTATATAGAAAATGTGCTCAATTTTTATGCAAATGAGCTTTGGTATGATAAAACTATGATAAATGGCGCTCAGACTGTCACGGAGCCATTCATCCTTGATATAGCCAGCAATAGCGTGGTGGATAGCGCCACAGCAGAGGAATTTGCCAGCGGAGCACGCGTGCCTGTGATCACTATGGCTTCGCCTATCAAGCTAAATGGCCAAGTGGTGGGCGCTTCGATTATCGATCTTGAGATAAGCCTATTTGAGCAAGTGTTTGATGATAGCGTCAAAGTGTTTGGCACTGGCGAAGCCCTATTGATCAGCGGTGATGGCAGTGTTATATTTAGCACCAATAAAGACGATATCGCTAAGACGCTCGAGGCCACACACTCAACGCTTTTTGATGCCGCTGGCGTGGTAAGTGCTATCCAAGCTAACGAAAGCAAGGCCTTCGCTTGGGAAGATGAGAATGGTGAGGCTGTGGAAAGCCTTGTGCTGCCGATCAAAATATCTGGCACTGATAGCACATGGGGTCTCTTAATCACGTTCGTTGTGGCTGATTCATACAAGGCGATGGGGCTCACACGCCTACAAATCATACTCTGGTCAATGTTTGGAGTGATAGTACTTTTGGTGCTCATCATTATGCTCTATCTTCGCAGGGCTGTTATCCGCCGCATTGATATAGTGTTGCACATTTTACAACATGTGGCAGAAGGCGATCTGGCAATCAGGGTCAGCATGCGCACAGGTGATGAGTTTGAAACATTAGGTGAAAATGTTAACCTTGCGTTGCGGAGTATCCGAGAAGCCTTTGCTGAAGTAAAAAATCAGGTGGGCGAATCTATGAATGCAGCAAATGAGCTAGTTGGCGCTACGCAAGAGCTGCAAGAATCATTCCATGCACAAAATGCAGAGACGGACTCTGTGGCAGCGGCTGTGGAAGAGCTATCATCAAGCGCGCGTGGCGTATCAGAGATCACTAAAAGCAGCGCAGAGGCCGCCACTGATACCAATGCCAAGATAATTGATGGCCGAGAGGCGCTTTCATCAGCTTTAAGTGCTATGAATATTATCACAAATAAAACAGCCTCATTAGCAAAAACAGTGGAAGACCTTGGAGTATCTTCCGAAAAAATCGGAGAGATATTGAATGTTATCAATGATATAGCTGACCAAACCAACCTGCTAGCCCTGAATGCCGCTATCGAGGCAGCAAGGGCAGGCGAGGCAGGCCGTGGATTCGCTGTGGTAGCTGATGAAGTGCGCAAGCTTGCTGAGCGCACATCGAAATCAACCAAGGAAATCAAAGATATAGTAGTCTCACTACAGAACGACACCACAAAAGCCACTGAAGAGATGAGCCAAGCAGGCGAAAGCGTAAGCGAAGGCGTGGAGAAGACACGCACTGTGGAAGAAATCTTTGAACAGATAGTGGCGGCTGTGTCGCAGATAGAAGAGGGTGCGTCATCAGTATCAATAGCAGTGGAAGAGCAGGCCAACGCGCTGCACGGCGTGAGCGAGAATATACGCGCCATTTCGACCACCGTGGAGCAAAGCGTTGGCACAGTGGCCAATTTTGGCAATATCACAGGCTCGCTAGAATCAGCAGCTAGCAAGACGCAAAGCTTGATAGATAAATTTCACTTATAAAATAGGATATACATGCTCACTAATTTTGACCTAATCTGGATGCATACAAAAGGGCTGGCGGAGACGATGATGAGCTCACGCGAAAACTTGCTCTCAGATGAGCTATATTCGCAATATTGCAATGCCTTTGAGCAACTCATGGCTATCATCGAAAGCCCCAATGAGGCTGTGGATGAGGATAAGCTAGCAGATGTGCAATACATCATCAAAAAGCTTGAACGAGCCTTCATAGACGAGCAGGAAAGTCTGCAAGATGCTATCAGCGCAGAGAGGCGGCGCACAAGGGTGAATAGCGCCTATCTATCAACGGCAAAGGTGATACCATTTCCAGGATTTAATCAGAAAAGTTGAAAAGCTTACAATATGCTTGCTGTCTACCTACGTATGCTGTATACTCACAGCACAGAAATGTAGGAGAATATGATGAAACATGATAAAGTTAGCAAAGAAGAGGCATTAAGGTATCATTACGAGGGCAAGCCAGGCAAGACAGAAGTGACTGTCACTAAGCCTTGCTCCACCCAGCGTGATCTATCGCTGGCATACTCGCCTGGCGTTGCCTATGCCTGTGAAGAGATAGCCGCAAACCCTGAAACAGCAAACCTTTACACTAATAAAGCAAATCTCGTTGCCGTTGTATCAAATGGGACAGCTGTCCTTGGCCTTGGCAATATTGGAGCGCTTGCTGGCAAGCCTGTTATGGAAGGCAAAGGCGTGTTATTCAAGAAATTTGCTGGTATAGACGTGTACGATATTGAGCTGAACGCGCCCAATGCGGAAGACGTGATCCGTGCTTGCCGTATGATGGCACCTACATTTGGCGGCATCAACCTTGAAGATATCAAGGCCCCAGAATGCTTTGTGATCGAAGGTGCACTACAAGATCTCTCCATACCAGTATTTCATGACGACCAGCATGGCACAGCCATCATCGCTGGTGCAGCGCTCCTAAGCGCCGTGGAAGTGCTTGGCAAAGATATAAGCAAAGTGAAAGTGGTCATCAATGGTGCTGGCGCATCGGGTCTTTCTATAGGTAAGCATTTCATCCGCCTAGGCGTGAAGAAAGACAATCTCATCATGTGTGACACCAAGGGTGTGGTCTATGAAGGCCGCAAAGAAGGCATGAACATCTATAAAGAAGCATTGGCTGCTAAAACTGAGGCACGTACTCTAGAAGAAGCGGTTGTTGGCGCAGATTTTCTCCTTGGCTTATCCTCTAGAGGTGCATTTTCAGCAGCTATGATTAAAAATCTTGGCGCAAATCCTGTGATTATGGCAATGGCCAATCCTGATCCAGAGATCACTCCAGAAGAAGTGGCTGAGATTCGCACAGATGCCATCGTGGCTACAGGCCGTAGTGACTATCCAAACCAGGTGAATAACGTGCTCTGCTTCCCATTCATCTTCCGTGGTGCACTGGATGTGGGCGCGACTATGATTAATGAAGAGATGAAGATGGCTGCCTCACTTGCGCTGGCTGCACTTGCGAAAGAGCCTGTGCCAGCAGAAGTTAAGGCGCTTTATCCTGATGAAGAGATGGCATTTGGCCGCGGATATTTGATTCCTAAGCCATTTGATAAACGTGTGCTAACATGGGTTGCCCCAGCTGTTGCGCAAGCCGCTATGGATACAGGCGTGGCTAAGCGTCCGCTCGCAGATATGGAGCAGTATAAAAAAGATCTGCTTAGCAAATTGGCATAAGGCTCTGATGCCAAGAGTATTATATATTCATGGCTATGCATCATCAGGCAATGGCCACACAGCGCAGACCCTGCGTGAGCTTTTGGGCGATCGGCTGGAGCTGATCGCCCCTGATTTTCCAGCTGAGCCAATGCCCGCGCTAGCAAAGGCTGAAGCGGCTGTTATCGGCATGGATATGGTGGTGGCATCTTCATATGGTGCATTTATAGCGCTGAACCTGAGCCACTGTGTGCCAACACTCTTGATTAATCCTTGCATATACCCTAGCCACGAGCTTCCGCTGCTAGATACCGAAGTGGACGCTGATATTGTGGCTTGCCTAAAATCAATGGAAAGCCAGCTATTTTGCAAGGCGGCAGCTAAATGTAGCATAATGCATGCCGTATTTGCAGACAACGATGAATTATTTTCGTATAAAGACGAATATCTGAAATATTATTCCAACATATATAAAGTGCATGGCGGCCATAGTCTTGATTATGATACAATCAAGACTACTGTAGTGCCTCTGATTGAGCAGCTGACTCATCTGATGCCTTGATTTTTAAAAATAATGTCGCGAACTATCCTCTTATAATCTCGCCTATCCAATCAGCCAGCTTCAGCGGCGTTATCGCTGCAACACTTGCACCCATGCTTGCTAGGCGTTTGGCAGCTGTTTTGTCATACATGCCTTCGCTTTCCAAATCTAAAGCAGTCAAGCATATAAGCTTAGCACCGCTTTCGATAATGCCTTGTGCTGCGCGGTACATATTCATATAGCCTGCACCGTCGCAGAGATCACTCACTAGCACCATTATTGTACGTTGCGGATTATGGGTGATCTGTGTGCAATAAGCAAGCGCTTTGCCGATATCTGTGCCACCACCAAGCTGCACGCTCATTAGCGCTTGCACAGGATCATCAACGTATTCGCTTAAATCCACTACACTTGTATCAAAGATCACTAGCTTCACTGAGAGCACAGGCAGCTTAGAGAATATGCCAGCCATAACAGCTGAGTGGATAACATTCTCCAGCATACTGCCGCTCTCATCCACACATAC
>JAITWL010000353.1 GCA_031285285.1 Deferribacteraceae bacterium
CTAGCAGCTAGCAAGGCTAATGCCGCCCAGCTCATAGAGGCTGGCGATTATCAAGCTGCTTACACTATCTATGCCGCGCTTTTGTGGGATTATCCCGATGATGACGAGGTGAATCTTGGCATCGCCATCTCTGCAAGGCAGGTGGATAGAGTGTATCCCGCCTTGATGGCGCTTGAACGACTGTCGTTTAAATATCCTCGCGATATGCAGATTCGCAGAGAGCTATTAGTAGTATATCTTGAGGTGAACGACCTCGAATCTGCCCGCAGGGAAGCCGAGATCCTCAGGCAGAATGATATAGATATCAGCGGGATCAATATATTGCCATCGCCATCTTTCTTATATAGTGGCTATCTTGCGCTTGGCGCAGTCTACAACACCAATGCTAATGCGGGCATGGAATCCAATGAAATCCTTCCAGGCTTATTTTTACAGGACGCGGAAAAAGTCGCTTCCTCGGGCACTTATATCCAAGGCGCGCTTAATGGCTCATATAAGCTTGGCACTAGCTGGTGGCTAGTGGGCGATGTGAATGCTTACTATCACTATAACACAGCCTCCGAATTGGTGAGTAACACTGATATATTATGGCTGCGGGCAGCTGCTGGCGGTCGCTATGCCAAATCGCGCTATTTGGCCGACTTGCGATTCAAAGCCGATATGACCAAGCAAGGCAGCGAAACTGACGATCAAAAAATCATGGCCTATGGGCTTGATGGGCAATTTACCTATGGACTGCGCCAAAATATCACCTTGACCACAAGCCTGACGTTCGACACGAAGGACTATAACAAATCTGAGGCTCGCAACGGCCTATATTGGTCTCTTGGAGAATCTATCCGCATACTCTTCGGCAGCAAAGCAGCAGACTTGACTTTAGGCGTGCGCCTGCTGCAAGCCAGCACAGATGCGCCAGTCTACGACTATTCAGGCTGGGAAACGAGCGCTCGCATGGCATTTTATCTCGGACGATTCGAGCTACTCCCATCAGCTGAATGACCACTTTTCAGGCACAAAGTATGTTGCAGCTGCTGTGCTCTTCTATATAGCTTTCAAAATGTATAAAGACGCTCGCAGTAAAACGCCAGAAAATTGTGCCACAGAGCTGCACCTCACTCGAATGATGGTGTTGGCGCTGGCTACTAGCATTGATGCTTTCGGTGTGGGGCTATCTATCGCATTGTTACCATTCAATATATATTTAACATCCATCATAATAGGCGTGATCTGCTTCATCATCTCATGGCTTGGATTCGCTATGGGTAATAAGCTTAGCCGCTTTGGCAAGGCGGAATACTTTGGCGCATTAGTGCTACTGGCGATCGGCGTGAAAATGCTGATTGCATAAAAATCGAAGGAAAACCATCACATCTGCTATTAGCAAGCCTGTTTAATGCGATAAAGCTTGCTAATTTCATTGCCTTCATGATCTACACAGCTAGAAGTAAACATTTTGATAATATAGTTATTCCTTATTGCTATCCAATATTCCTCATGTTAAACTTTCAAAGTCATCAGGTGTTCTGGTGGTGAGGCTTGATACCCTCTTAAATAGACGTTGAGTGAAAACGAAATTTCACACCTTTTCAGTTGTAATATGGCTGGAAGGTGGAGAAATACGATCTTTTGGTCTAATACTTCACGCCATTCTATTTTGGAGTATCAACTTCCAGCCGCCTTAAACCTTATGAATAATCTAATTTTAAGAGGTTTTGAGTATGAAAAGGTTTCTCGTTTCTTTGTTGGTTATTTCACTATTTGTTGCATGTAGCTCTGGTGGAAGTGGCGGTGCTAATGGTCTAAAAGAGCTTGATGTCACCGTAAGTGGTACATTTGGTAGTGGCGGAAAGTTCACCGCTTCATCGGCTGCTGCTCCAGCTTCTATGGGTTATGCTATGCCAACGGCAATAACACCATTTATGTTAACAGGAAAGTTAGATGATGGTGCAGGCAAGGTATATGCTATAGAAGGCACATATAACTCAGAAACAGAAAGCTATTTAATTCAAGCAACATCAGCCGATTTCATTTATACTCTTAATGGAAAAATTGATCCAACAACAGGGAATGTAAACGATATAGAAATGATCAAGTCCGAAAAGCAAGGTAGCACGTGGGCATCGGTTAAAGTGAGTGTCTCAAAAGGTAATGTGACTATTAGTGCTAATGTAACTGAACAAGCAGCTATAACTTTGCCAGCTAAATGGCTTGGTGCTTGGGATCAACATTGGACTGATGGTGGTGAATCGGGTGACGAATCGGGATATAGTGTTATAGCACTATCTCCGATGGGTTATATAGTAATGGATGAGACAAATAATGGCTGGGAATGGGATGCTGTAGGTATTATATACAGCGTAAGCAAAGTCTCAGATACAGAATATACTATAACATTTTCAGATTGTCATGATATGAATGGAACTTGGGGATGTGAAAATACCGACACTTCATCAATTAAAGAAAGCTCCCCAGATACACTATTATTCTTTGGGTCTGAAACAGTAAACAGAATGTAATCAATGGGTCACCTATAGCGACCTACACATATAGGTTGTGGAATCATGTCTGTTTTATTCATAATTTTCTCCTTTTTCTTATTTATAATAGAAAGAAAAAGGAGTTTTTTCACTATAGTGTCATTTGGAATCAACATTATGATTTATATTATTTGTATCTTTTGACTTTTGAACAATATCAATATTAAAATGCTCTAATTCCAATTCTTG
>JAITWL010000030.1 GCA_031285285.1 Deferribacteraceae bacterium
CTATAGGCGTTAATATTGGCCTATACACATCCCACTGCGCAATGTCTTTGCCTGCACAGGCAGAATAGAATAGTGCTAATAGGCATACATAGATACGTAGTGTCATTCGCAGTCCTTGCTATATGGATCTTTCAATTCATCTTCTGTAAATATTTCGCCGTTGCCACAACGTCCAGATAGAGCTACACCAGCTTCAAATAACAATTCTTGAAACAGATCGCCATATTCAGTGAATTCTCTATCATAGCCATCTTTTTGACCATCTTTATACATCAATTCTCTTTCCAAGCTACCATCTTCGTAGAAATATTTAATATGGCCATCAAGCATATCATTTTTATAATTAGTCTCACTGTATATGGCTCCATTATCATAATAATTTGTCTCAAGTCCGTCTTTTTTGCCATCTTTATAGAATATTTCCTGCTCTAGTGAGCCATATCTGTCATATTGTTTCATCTGCCCATTTCTTTGGCCATTTTGGTATGGTGTTTTGGTGACACTGCTATCATAGATTGTCTCGAATATTATCTCACCATTTTTATATGTTGTTTCAACATATAGTCTATTCCCAAGATATATTTTAGATATGCCATCTTCCTTACCATCTTTATATGGTGTCTCGACATCAAGATCGCAAAGTAACCCATCAATAGGCTTGTTGGTGGATTTATTAGTCAATACGCCATCTATGAGCTCAAGCTCATTTTCATCAATATTTAAGCAAGCACTCTTCCTAGCGCTGCGATAGATTGTTGTTGGCTCTATTTCGCAGGCTGGCGCCTTGCCTTTTGTTAGCCAGTCAATAATCTCTAGCAACTCTAGCTCCCTGCCGCCATACCATCTATTGCCACATTCGCCCTCAAGGTGCAGCTTCACAGGCGTAGCGCCATCATTGGCATAGGCTGTGGCAGTGTATGAGCCTAGGCCGCCAGAATCATTGGGTTCTACATCATAGGCTAAATAGCCCTTTTCATTATACACTTTGTATCGTATGCCATAATGCACAGTAAATCTATCTGCCTCAATTTTGCACATAGTACCAAACTTATTATAACGCTCTCCCTCGCTCTCATAGCTATCAAAGCGATCGAAAGTTCCAAATGTTTCATTGTCATCTAGCATATACATACACTCGCTGGTGTCCCATTTTGCATTAGCTGCATTCGCGCTTAGAGGCTCACTATCATTATAAAGTACATTATCAGCATCATCATATTTTTTGGAGTCATGCACTATGCCATCCTTGAATAGCACATGATGATAGCTCATATCTTCGCCCCAATAAGAGTGTTCGTTGCCTTCGTATGATAGGCAAACTATGCCATTGATGGGCTTGCCAGTGACTATATCAATTGTCAGCTCATCATCTACCAATTTTATGTCACTCTCAAGATATTGGCAGGCCTTTGCATTTCGGCGCATATTTGTATCAATGATGGCTGATGCTCCACAATCGACTTTGCCAGATTGCAGCAGGGCGAAGATTTCAGCATCAGTTAGCTCTCTGCCGTCACCTTCACTATAGCCATAGCTATAACCCATATTATAAGAATCAGAATCAACAACACTAGCACAAGCACCCTCTAAGGTTACAGAGCCTTGCACAGAGCTGTTGGCTGTGAAAACTTCATGTATTAATCCGCCATACTCACCAGTTGAAATAATAGACGACAATGCGCCAGTGTGTGAATATATCCACTGCTCTTTTAATTTCCCATCCCTATAATCTGTCTTAGCAAATGTGCCATTATCAAGTGTGCACACTCTGCCACTAAATGGCAGATCGGTTGCCCTATCAATAATTAAAGTCTGTGTGGCATCCACTGCATATAAAACCTTGGCAGCAGCAGCTTCATCTTCAAATGTATACAGGCAGTCGCGGCTATCCCAGTCCGCTATACTAGTAGTGGCGACAGTAGCACAGGCAGAGCAAAACAGCGCTAGGATATAAATAATGCGCCTTGTCATAGCAGGCCAGCATGCTTCAATATCGCCTCTGGATCTGGATCACGGCCGAGGAAGTCGCGATAAATCGCATCCATCTTTTTGCTTGAGCCTAGGCTCAGCACAGTGTCGCGATAGCTAACGGCTAGCTCTTTGTTGAATATCCCACGCTCCATAAAGGCATAGTAAGCATCAGAAGATAGCATCTCCGCCCATTTATAGCTATAGTAGCCCGCAGCATAGCCGCCAGAGAAGATATGTGAGAAGCTATGCTGAAATTTATTATATGCTGGTGGGATAATCACCGCCACCTCTTGCCTCACGCTATCAAGCACCTTCTGCACGCCTGCTTCATCAAGTTTTTGCATATGAATCAGCATATCAAATAGGCCAAACTCCACCTGACGCACCAGCGCAAAGCCTGCCTGATAGTTTCGCGCAGCCACTAGCCGATCTCGCAGCTCGCTTGGCAGCGGCTCGTCTGTCTTATAGTGTTTTGCCAGTATATCGAGCACTTCTGGCGCATAGGCAAAGTTTTCAAGGAATTGAGATGGGAATTCCACTGTGTCCCAATCGATTCCATGCACGCCGCTCACATTATACTCATCCACTGTGGATAGCAGATGGTGCAGCGCGTGCCCCATCTCATGGAAGAGCGTGGACACATCATCATGGCGCAATAGCGAAGGCTGGCCGTCTTGCGAAGCCCGCAAACTCAATTGTGACACTGGGAAATTACCCACCACATAGGCTTCTGGCAGGTGCAGCTCATCCTTTGCATCTTTATAATGGGTGTGCCATTCATTCATCCAAGCGCCGCCATTCTTATCTGGCCGCGCCTCTAGGTCAAGATATAGGCCGCCAATAACTGCCTTATCGCGGTATAGCTCATAAAAGCGCGCCTTATCATCCCATAATTTAGCTGGCTTTTCTTTGAATGTGATGCCGAAGAGCTTCTCTAATATTGCAAATAGCCCTGCCAGCGTGCGCTCTTTTTCAAAATAAGGGCGCAGCTGCTCCTCATCGAATTCGTATTTCAGCTTTTTAAGCTTATCAGAATAATAGGCTGTGTCGTGCGATAGCAGCGGCTTCACCCCATCTTTTGCAGCAAGAGCGCCCATCTCATCCATATCATCCTTGGCAAAGGGCTTGCCAGCCTTGGCTAGCTTGCGGGAGAATTCATTCACAGCCGCCACAGAAGGGGCAGACATGGTTTTAAGATTCATCTCAGCAAAGTTTGCACAGCCCAATATATGCGCCTTTTCATCGCGCAATGCCATGATTTCGGTGATAAGTGCGCCATTCTGAGGCGCCCTTGTGGCATAGGCCTTGTAGACCTCTTCACGCTTGGCGCGGTCGGGGACGTATGTCATAAAGGCGATGTAGCTAGGCATCTGTAGGGTGAATGTCCAAGCGCTTGCTGCGATTGGCTCTCCCTCTGCGAGCGACTCCATATATTCTGTGCGTGCGACATTGCGATCGCTCTCGGGCATAGAGCCAAGCATGGCAGGGTCTGTGATGGTTATTTTATAAGCATTGGTGGCATCAAGCAGATTTTGGCTAAAATCATTCGATAGCTCGCCAAGGCGGATATTGATAGCTTTCACGCGCTCTTTGGCGTCATCTGGCAGGCTCACACCCTCCAGCTCGAAGGCAAGGATAGTGTCATCAAGCACTTTTGCCTGAGCGGCTGTCAAGCTAGTTGAGCCTTTGCGTATAGCGATGAAGGCATTATACAGATCTTTATTATGCCCCAGCTCAGTGGAATAGATGGTGATAGGCTCAATGCAGCTTGCAAAAGCCTCTTGCGAGGCCTGACTATTCTTCACGCCTTGCAGATGCGCCACAGGGGTGAAAAAATCGCTCAAACGCGCGTCCATATCCATAAATGGCCGCACAAAATTCATATAAGTCTTCTTATCAATGGTTAAAAGCGCTTTGAGAGCGGCGCGATTCTCTTCTATTATGGTGTTCAGCTTCTTTTGGGTGTCTGTGAGACAA
>JAITWL010000038.1 GCA_031285285.1 Deferribacteraceae bacterium
CTTTCCAAATAATCCATGCGAACTATTTCATATCCAGTATTAGCTCACCTTTCGGCAAGTTATTCTTAACTTAAAGGCAGATTGTTCACGTGTTACTCACCCGTGCGCCAGTATACTCAGGACCGAAATCCCTTTCCCCTTGACTTGCATGTGTTAAGCACGCCGCCAGCGTTCGTTCTGAGCCAGGATCAAACTCTCCATTCAAAATATTCTTGAGCCCTTACCTTATCTCGTTCATTTTATTAACATAAGCTAATAATTTGCTGACTGATTACCTCTCACTAAGCTTTCCTATTCACTTGTCTAATGTCTAATTTGGTCTTCAATTTGCGCTTGTGACGCGAAGTATCCAATATACTAAAAGTCGTTTTGTTTGTCAAGAAGTTTTTTAAAAGAATTTTAAATTTGCTAGAAGCTCTGTAAAACTCATTTCATGAACGCTTAGCGCTCACGAACTTTCTATAAACCTTTTGTAACAACAGGCTGTGCGTTTTGAAGTTTCCCTCTCGTCCAGCGGTTGGTTGTTATAGCCGATCCATGAGCGGCTGTCAAATACTTTTTTTAAAAAATTTAAAATAATTTTTAGAGCTTGATTTTATAGGCTAAAATCAAGCTCTAATTTTGCAACTATACTCTAAACTGTGACACCACTTGTTTGAGTGTTTCTGCACGGCCTTGCAAATGTGACACTGTCGAGGCCACTTCGCTCACTGCATGTACACTTTCCTCTATGCCAGAGGCCAGCGCCTGAGTGCTATCGGAGATTTCGTGTATCATGCTAAATTGGTTATTCACCTCAGTATTCACTCCATCTATTGAGCCTGCAACATCTTGGGTGGATTCCACTATCTGATCCATCATCTCGCCAGCCGTGGTGATGCCTTCCATGCCTGTGTCCACGCTTTCCACAGCTTTAGACATCTCACTAGCGGCATTTGAGGCATCACGCTGGAGAGTGTTGATGATAGTGGCGATCTCGTTAGTGCTGGTCTGTGTACCTTCCGCAAGCTTGCGCACTTCATCTGCTACAACGGCAAATCCTCGGCCAGCTTCACCAGCCCGTGCCGCCTCGATAGCAGCATTCAGCGCGAGCAGGTTGGTCTGATCAGCAATACCAGAGATAACTGTCAATATCTCGCCTATCTGCACTGAGCTTTGTGAAAGGCCGTTAATCGTGCTTGATAGGGTAGTGGTTTGGTCTTTGATAGAATTCATCGTCCCCATCGTGCTTTGCAGCTGCTCATTGCCAGTGCGCACAGTCTCTCCTGCACCGCCAATCTTCTCAAGATTATCATGTAAGGTGCTAACAATAGTCTGCGAGACATCATTCATCGTACCCATATTGGTGGCCACAGAGCCCACCTGCTCCGATTGGGCATTGAATGTGACTGTCAGCTCTTCCATAGTGGCGGCTAGCTGAGTGTTGCCAGAGGCCAAATCATCGGCTGCATATTTCACTTGCTGCACGATTTCTTGGATGTTTTCGACGAAGGTGTTTACATAGCCACCAAGCTGGCCGATCTCATCAGCAGATCGGATAGTTATGCGTTTGGTCAAATCACCATCGCCAGATGTAAAATTTGCCATTGCTTCTACAAATGTTTTTAGCCTGTTAATAACCTGCTTGCGTATGATGATGTTGGCTGCTATGCCCACAATCACGAGCAGGGCTATAGCTCCTATTATCATCAGCTGCATCTTGCCTATGAAAGATATTAAGCCTTGCGACTCAGTTTGACCAACGCTAGTGGTGAGCTGATCAAGCGAATCAACATCAGCCACCATCTCAGCACCTATTCTGAGCCTATCACCATTTTCTGAATAGAGCTGATTGACGAGTGCTATCAGATTGTCATTAAATCCCCTTAGCTCCTCAAGTTGCACGTTAAGCTGGGCAATGATATCTCTCGTTTGCGCAAGAGTTACGATTGAGCTGATATAGTTGATCCTATCTAGCAAATCTTTGCGAGTGTCGGTTACTGCATCAAATTTAGTGATGTCTCTTGTGGCATGAACCTCTGTGATTGCTGACGAAATATCTGAAATATCAATAGTTATGGCTATTAAATTTTCACTGATAGTATTGAGCCGCTCTAAGAGCGCTGCGCCTATTGGCTGATTGTTCACCTGATACTCCGCTACCCATTTAGCAAATTCATTAATAGTTGCCAAAAATTCTTTAGTCTTTTGATTTGAATTTGCTAACATTGCCCCCATATCGCGGGTGGTTGTGGAGCTTGCTGTCATCGAATCTTGATAGGCTTGGCTATTAGCCTCCACTCGGGCGATCAGCTCACGCATGCTCGCACCTGCTTCAAATTCGTTTGCAATCTTCGCCACACCTTCGGCATTGGCAAATAGCTCCTGACCTGCTGCAACAGCAAGGTCATAAGACTCTGCTTTGCCATCATAGAGGAAAGAGCGTGCATTGAGCCGCATCTCCCATAGCTTATCATAAAGTGTTGTGACGCCATTATTCACTGGCAGCACGAAGGCAGAGAAATTTGTTGCAGTGCTTGATGCTAGGCGCATCGCGACAAATGATGCAATTAGAGCCACTGCAGACACTATAATCAGCGCATATAAGCCTGCCATAATAATTGTTGATAATGAACCCTTCTTCATATCATCCCCCATCATAAAGTTTATTCACAGATCATAATAGCAAGTGTATACTTTATGAGCAAGGTAAAAAAGTGTAAAAAATGTTGATTATAAAGGGATAAATGAGATAAATAAAGGCTGCTAAAATTAGCAGCCTCAGATAAAATGCACTTTTTGTAAAGAACTATACTCTAAACTGTGACACCACTTGTTTGAGCGTTTCTGCACGGCCTTGCAAATGTGACACTGTCGAGGCCACTTCGTTCACTGCGTGCACGCTCTCCTCTATGCCAGAGGCCAGCGCCTGAGTATTATCAGAGATTTCTTGTATCATACCAAATTGATTATTCACCTCAGTATTCACGTTATCTATTGAGCCTGACACAGCTTGGGTAGACTCCACTATTGAGCCCATCATTTCGCCTGCCGCTGTGATGCCATCCATGCCAGTATCTACGCTTACCACAGCTTTTGACATCTCGCTAGCGGCGTTTGAGGCATCACGCTGGAGAGTATTGATGATAGTGGCGATCTCGTTAGTGCTTGTCTGCGTGCCTTCCGCAAGCTTGCGCACTTCATCTGCTACAACGGCAAATCCGCGGCCAGCTTCACCAGCTCGTGCAGCCTCAATGGCAGCGTTTAGCGCGAGTAGGTTAGTCTGATCGGCTATGCCAGAAATTACCGTCAATATCTCGCCTATCTGCACTGAGCTTTGCGAAAGACCATTGATAGTGCCTGATAAAGTGTTGGTCTGGTCTTTAATAGAGTGCATTGTGTCCATAGTGCTTTGCAGCTGCTCATTACCTGTGCGCACGGTATCTTCCGCACCGCCGATCTTCTCAAGATTATCATGCAAAGTGCTCACGATGGTCTGTGAGACATCATTCATCATACCCATATTGGTGGCAACAGAGCCCACCTGCTCTGATTGGGCATTGAATGTGACTGTCAGCTCTTCCATAGTGGCCGCCAGTTGAGTGTTGCCAGAGGCCAAGTCATCAGCTGCAGACTTCACTTGCTGCACAATTCCTTGGATACTTTCAACGAAAGTGTTAACATAGCCGCCAAGCTGGCCGATCTCATCTTGAGAATTAATTGTTATTCACTTTGTCAAATCGCCATCGCCAGAGGTGAAATTTGCCATAGCTTCTACAAATGTTTTCAGCCTATTAATAACCTGCTTGCGTATGATGATGTTGGCTGCGATGCCCACAACCACAAGTAAAACTATTGCACCAATGATTATCATCTCCACCATAGACATAAACGAGATAAGGCCGCCAGACTCTGACTGACCAATATCAGTGGTCATTTGATCAAGCGTGGTCACATCTGCCACTAGCTCGCCACCTATCCTGCGCCTATCAGCATCTTCCACATATAGCTGATTAACTAGCGCGATCAGACTATCATTGAATCCCCTCAGCTCCTCAAGCTGCGCATTAAGGCGCTGAATAAGCTCCCTAGTTTGAGCAAGTGTCACGATTGAGTCGATATAGTTGAGCCTATCAAGCAAATCTTTGCGAGTTTCTGCGACGGCGTCAAATTTGGTGACCTCTCTTGTTGCATGCGCCTCGGTGATTGCCGAAGAAATATCTGAAATATCAATAGTCATGATAATTAGGTTTTCGCTAATAGCATTTAAACGGCCTAAGAGCGCTGCCCCTATTGGCTGATTGCTCACTTGATAGTCGGCCACCCATTTGGCAAATTCATTAATAGTTTCCAAAAATTCTTTAGTTTTTTGGTTTGAATTCCCTAGCATCGCGGCCATATTATGAGTGGTCACAGAGCTTTCAGTCATAGAATCTTGATAGGCTTGGCTATTCGCCTGCACCCTAGCAATCAATTCGCGCAGACCTGCGCCTTGTTCAAATTGGTTTGCTATTGCAGCTACGCCTTCGGCATTGGCAGATAGCGTCTTGCCAGCATTGACAGAATTGTTATAAGACACGTCCTTGCCATCATAGAGGAATGAGCGTGCATTGAGCCTCATCTCCCAAAGCTTGTCATATAATGTGGTGACGCCATTATTCACAGGTAATACAAAGCTTTGAAAATTGTTAGCAGTGCTTGATGCCGACTGCATTGACACAAATGATGCTATCAGCGCAGCTGCAGCCACAATGATCAGCGCATATAAGCCTGTCATGATGATTGTTGATAATGATCCCTTCTTCATCTTTGCCTCCTCATTTTGAATATGGCATAACGCAATAGCCCAAATTCAAATCCTATCAGTTGTTGTAGATTAGTATAATATAGCAAATTAACAATTGGCAAGTTAAAAGATGAAAAAGATGATCCAAATAGACAAAAGCCAGAGCAATGAATGGATGCAATTCAGAGTGTCGAAAAAGTCGGATTTTATCTTTCTGTCATCCATGCCTCCGAGCTGGGATTCAGGATTTAAGCCCGCAATAGACTTGTCACGAAACAAGGCCTCGAATGCCAAGACCCATTCGCTTCGCTCAGGTGACAGCACACGTCATTGCGGCCTTGAGCCGCAATCCAGAATAAATCCAGTGTGGAGACGTTATCAATTAAGAACGATTTTACTTGCGTATTCCCCATTGGATTAATCCTAGATTGCGGGTCGAGCCCGCAATGACGCAACTTTTTTCGTTTCATGACAAGTCTAATGACGCAAAAAGGCACTTTAAAACACAAGGTGTGACATTGCATGTGGGCGATAAGCCTAAGAAAACCAGTGGTAAGCTGGTGTATAAGAAATAAGCCTGATAGATCAAGGGCGAGTTAGATATATAGAAATTGCTCGCGTATTACCTCGCCATTACTTGTGTCTCTCTATATACCGCCTGTCAGGCTCATGTCTTGATAGTATAATACACATCATGGAGCGCATATGCAAGCAGAAATCACTTTAGACGATTCGGCAATTAATCGTAAGCTAGCACTGTTAGAAAGCCGTAGGTAATCTGTTATGTCTGACATTTATATGCTGAACGTTTCCACTTTTCAGCAACGTCCGCTTGCTGTGCAAACAGCTGTGCATTTGCACAATGCCGCAATACAAGAGATTATCCCGCTCACGAAAGAGTTGAAGACAGTTTTCCCAGATTATAAAGAGCCGCAAAAAGGCTATTTTTACCCCATTGATGCACCTGGAATAGGCGTGAGCATTGATGAAAATGAGCTGCTCAAATATCCTGTGAAATACCGCCCTCATGAGTGGACACCTTGATCAGTCTAAGCGAATGGATCTTGGCATGAACGGTCAAGATCCTTCACAAAGACATTTTGAGAGTCAACTTCTTGCAAAAACCCTATATTTCCCTTGATTTTTCAAAAAAAAAAAAAAAATAGAATGGTCGAACAATGAAAAATTTGTTTGTAGGGGGTATGAACATGAAAAAAATTAGCTTATTGGTTCTTATTGCAATGTCTTTGATTATGTTTGGCTGTAGTGATGATGAAGATAGCGGTGGCGGCTTTGTGGATGATAATTTTGCGCCTATGCCAAGCGGCTGCGAAGTAGTAGACCTGAGAGACTTGAGCGGTGGCACAGTATTTTATAATTATTTTGCGGCAAACTATCCATCGTTTACTACTGCTCGCTGTGATAACACGGCTTCACTAAGCGCCTATAAATCTGCACTAGGGGCTAAAGGGTTTTCTACTAATGCAACATGGAATCCTGGAATTCCGCTCCATGGAGCATGGATTATACGTGGCAGTGATAGCTATGAATTTTTCTACTCAGATAATAAAGAGATCATAGGCGGCGGCAAGGTACCAGGCCACGTGGCTATATGGGGAGTAGGGCCTGCAAGCAATGCTCCATCAGCATTATCACTTGAGCCATATGGCGCAGAACCAATGGACATGAACAATGACGAAGAGCCAACTGATGGCGAAGAGACATTGTGGGGCAACCTAAACGCAACAGCAACGAAAGCTATTGCAGAATAAACAAAAATTCCCCTTTGCTTTTGTGTGAAGGGGATTTTTTTGCATGACACATTATTAGGCTTCAATCTGCACTTGCAATAGACTTGTTACAAAACAAAGTAAGGCAAAAGTCCCATTCGGCGGAAGGGGTGCCCCGAAGGGGCGGGGTAGTGGCTCCTTAGCCTTAAACCATCGCTATGATTATGCGTGCAAGCATTACGATATAAATCAGGAACTATAATTAACGCGATAAGTTGTAATGCTTACATGCGTAACTATTATCAACGGCTAAAAGCTGTGGATCACCCCGTCTTGCTTCGCAATCCATCCCTTGTAAAAGAAGGAAAAGAAGGGGAATTATAAGCATTTCGAAGAAGGGAACTTGACATTGGGGAAAAAATCTCTCACTTGCATTCGCTCTAAAAAATATGCTATAAACTTTTACTATGATAGAAGGTACTATTGCTAACACGCTTTCCATTGTTGCGGGTGGCTGCGTTGGGCTTTTGATTGCTGCTGTGGGTCGCAAAAATAGCGGGGCGAATGTTCGCATGGATGACGATGCCATATCGCCTAATGTTATGAAGGCATTGGGGCTGGCGGTGCTTGTGATGGGCGTGCATATGACGCTCAAAGAGCATGATTATTTTCCTGTGGTTGTCTGCCTCGCCTTAGGCACGTTCATCGGCGAGCTATGCCGTATAGAGGCAAGGATAGAGCAATTGGGGAGCTGGTTGAAAAAGATCAGCAAGAGCCAGTCAGGCACATTTGTTGATGGCTTTGTCTTTGCCTCGGTGCTTTTCTGTGTGGGTGCGATGGCTATCCTTGGCTCACTCGAAAATAGCCTCTCGGACGATCCATCATTATTATACACGAAGTCGCTCTTAGATGGCATCGCGGCGGCCTTGCTCACAGGCACGCTTGGCATAGGTGTTATATTCTCGGCTATTCCAGTGCTTCTTTATCAGGGCGGCATATCAATAGGGGCATCGCAGCTGTCATTTTTGTTAGAAAATCCTATCTATATCAACGGCATCTCTATCACAGGCGGAGTAATGATCATCGCCATAGGCATGAATCTAGCTGGCCTAGCAAAGTTTCGCATCGCAAATATGCTGCCAGCAGTGGTGCTGATACCAATATACGATATTTTCATGATCTGAGAAATCCAATCCCATTCTATTTTTTCAATAACTGATCGTTTTTGGCAGATTTTTATGCTATAAGGTAAAAGTAGTATCGACGATGGTCTAAAGGATGATTCATGAACCAAATGACAAAAAATGCTGATTTTGATGTGGTAATCGCAATTATTGAAAGTGCTCGCGAAAATGCATTCAAGGCCGTCAATCGCGAGCTTATTGATATGTATTGGCATATAGGCGAATATGTGAGCCAACGCGTTGCAGACAGCAACTGGGGCAAATCTGTGGTCAAAGACTTTTCGGATTTTATTCAAAATCGCTATGTAGGCATCAAGGGATTTTCGCCATCTAATATTTGGCGCATGCGACAATTTTATGAGACTTATCAAGGAAATGAAAAACTCGCACCACTGGTGCGAGAAATTAATTGGACCAATAACATCCTAATTATGTTGCGTAAAACAGATGAAGAACGTGAATTTTATCTTAATCTTTCAGTTAAAAATAAATACACGAAGCGCGAATTAGAGCGCCAGATTAATAGTTTGCTATTCGAACGCACAATGCTCTCCGATGTCACCAATAAATTGATAGTGCAGCACAATGAGGGGCTTTCAGCTTTGCGCGATAGCTATGTGCTTGAGTTTTTGGATTTGCCAGATAGCCACAAAGAAAAAGATTTGCAAAAGGCCATTACCAGCAACTTAAAAAACTTTATACTAGAATTTGGCAAGGACTTCGCTTTTGTTGGCGAAGAATATCGTCTTCAAGTGGGCAATCGAGATTTTTTTATTGATTTATTGTTCTATAATCGCAGCTTGCGTTGCCTTGTGGCAATTGAATTAAAAATTGGCGAATTTGAACCTGCACATCTTGGCCAACTTAATTTTTATTTAGAAGCTCTTGATCGTGATGTGAAGAAAGTTGATGAGAATCCAAGCGTGGGGCTAATTCTTTGCTCTGAAAAGGATTCAACTGTTGTAGAATATGCCCTAAGCCGTAGCATGTCACCAGCATTGATTGCTGATTACAAGCTACATCTACCAGACAAGCAAATCTTAGAAAATAAATTGCGTGAATTGACAGATCTTGCAACACAAGATGATCAAGGAATGAACGAATGAAAGTGCCCAAACGCATAGCGACAGTTATTATAAATTCTCTCAAAGGCGGCGTAGTGCCGCGTGTTGGCCTGCCATATATCACAGTGGGGCGCGAGACTGAGATCGACGCCCTTTTGCACGATATAGCGATTATTTCGGATGGTGGTGCATCATTTCGCTTTGTAGCGGGCAAGTATGGCAGCGGTAAAAGCTTTCTGCTGCAAGCGATACGCAACTATGTGATGGATAAAAACTTTGTGGTGGTCGATGCCGACCTTTCGCCAGAGCGTCGTCTGCAGGGCACTAAGGGGCAGGGGCTTGCTACATATAAAGAGCTTATCCAGAATATGTCTACCAAGACCAAGCCCGATGGAGGCGCGCTGACACTCGTGCTCGATAGATGGCTTGCGAGCGTACAGGCAGATGTAGCCGCCGAATCGGGGCTTTCGCCTGATGATGAGGTGGTGTTCCAGCCATTAGTGGAGCGCAAGATACAGGCTGTCATAAATGCGCTTAGCGAGATGGTGCATGGCTTTGATTTTGCGCGGCTTCTGACGCTCTATTATAGAGCCACGCAAAGCGGCGATGATGAGGCGAAGGCCAAGGTGCTGCGCTGGTTTCGCGGTGAGTATGCCAATAAAAGCGAGGCTAAGGCTGCGCTTGGGGTGGCGATAGTGATTAGCGATGACGACTGGTATGAATATATCAAGCTCTTTGCACTTTTCCTCAAGAAGGCGGGCTATAGCGGCCTATTGATACTGATCGACGAGCTTGTGAATATCTATAAAGTGCCCCATAGCATCACACGACAATATAACTATGAAAAAATCTTGACTATGTATAATGATGCGCTGCAAGGCAAGGCAAAGTATCTAGGCATCATCATGGGCGGCACAGTGCAGTGTATAGAAGATACTAGGCGCGGAGTTTTTAGCTATGAAGCGCTAAAATCACGCCTTGAGGAAGGCCGCTTCGGCCGTCAGGGTGTCAAAGATATGCTAGCGCCAGTGATCAAGCTCTCGCCACTCACGCATGAGGAGCTGCTGGTGCTGATAGAGAAGCTCGCGGATATCCATGCAGATTTATTTGAATATAAACAGACACTAACACAGGACGATCTGATAAGCTTTATCAAGATTGAATTTAGCAGAGTGGGCGCAGATACAAGCATCACACCAAGGGAAGTCATTCGCGACTTTATAGAGCTATTAAATATAGTGCAACAGCACCCAGAAACAAAGGTGGCTGCGCTTTTAGGCTCGGCTGATTTTGCCTATGCTCAACCCGAACCTAATTTGGGGATAGAGAAGGAATTTGAAGAGTTTGAGATATGAATAAAAGTCCTTGTCATTAGACTTGTCATGAAACGAAAAAGTTGCGTCATTGCGGGCTCGACCCGCAATCTAGGATTAATCCAATGGGGAATACGCAGGTGGAATTGTTCTTATTCCAATTCTAAATTAAAGTTTCCATAATTCCGTCAATAGACTTGTCACGAAACAAAGTAAGGCAAAAGTCCCCTTCGGCGGAAGGGGTGCCCGCAGGGCGGGGTAGTGGTTCCTTAGCCTTAAACCATCGCTATGATTATGCATGTAAGCATTAC
>JAITWL010000099.1 GCA_031285285.1 Deferribacteraceae bacterium
TTCACGAAGTTAGACGACAAAATAGACTGCTTCAAGGCGCTAGAGTCGATGAAATTATTGAAAATGGCGAAAACGGCTTTTTATCGCTAGGCTTGCAAGATAAAGGCTATGCTTTCGGCATCCCATTAAATTATGTAAAAAGTGATAATAGCATATATTTTCACTGTGCCATCGAAGGCGTGAAGCTTGAGATGATCAAGCTCAATCCTAAGGTGTCTTTTTGCATTGTTGGCATCACAAAGCCCTTGCCATCTGTATTTTCGACGATATATGAAAGCGTCATCATCTTCGGCAATATCCAAATCATCACAGATATTGAGGCAAAAATGAACGCATTGAAGCTGATTATTAAAAAATATTCGCCCGATTATATGGATGATGGGATAAAATATTCGAGCAAATCAGAGCCAAGAACGACCATTTTACGCCTCGATATTGAGCATGTTACGGCTAAGGCTAGGCAGGAATGATTTGAACACAAATTGTCATAATATCCCAAATTTTGCAAATGCTGCAGTCGCTGTCATGCCGCCTTCGATGGCCTTTCGCACGAGCTTTTCGCCAGCTGCTTTTTCTAGCGCTTTTTCGATAGCTTCCTCAGCCACTGCCCTTGGGATGATAAGGACGCCATCAATATCACCAAAGATGAAATCGCCATCTTCAACATGTGCCTGCCCAATCTCGATTGGACAACGGAAATCGACAACCTGTGTGCGAACACTGGAATCTTGTGCATAGCAACCGCAGCTGAATACTGGCCAATTCTGCTCCAGCACCTGCGGCGTATCACGGTGCCAGCCATTCACCACCGCGCCGACCCCGCCCCGCGTGCGGCTAGTCGCAGTGAGCAGCTCTCCCCAATAGGCGCAACGCTTTGTGCCGCCAGTAGCAATATAAATCTCACCTTCGCCAATCTGGTCAAGCGCCTCTGTTAATAAGCCAAATGGCTTTTCCTGTGGGCCAAAAACGTCAATCATCAAGACTGTCATCGCCTTCCCCGCCAGCTTCATATCAGGGCGGATAGGACGAATATCAGGCGGCAAAAATTGGTGATAGAAGCCCATGCCGTCTAAAATATCGCCAACAACAGGCGTATAAAGCTTTTCTTTCATAAGGGCGAACATCTCCGCCTCGTTTTTCCATGCTGCCATGTTATTCACCTCAAATGATGTTTTTGGAGTGTATGATTTAAATAATCTTTATGCAAGGAAAAAATTGATTACTATTTTTATCAAAATCAGGTATAAAGCAAACGTGTTTACTATAAAGCAAAGGTTTTCCTCTCAATATCAAAATCTGTATATAGTCTTGGTGGCTGTGATCATTGGCGTGGCTGTGGGGCTTGGCAATATCGCTTTTCGCTCGGCCATCTCTCTGGTGCAATATCTCTGCTATGGCACCACCGAAGAAGCGCCGCTACCTTATCTGCAGGCGGCAGCCATCTGGAAGATTGTGCTCTTCCCCACATTGGGCGGGCTTGTCGTGGGGCTGATCTATCATTTTTACAAGACAACGCACCGTGGCGTGCCATCGGTGATGAAATCGCTACTTTTGCAGACGCCTATCCCGCCGCTTTCTGGCGTGATGACTATCGTCACATCCGCTATCACTCTTGGCTCAGGCGGCTCAGCTGGGCGCGAAGGCCCTATTGTGCAGATAGGCGCAGCCTTTGGTGCCGCTGTGGGGCGAGTGTTTCGCTTCTCTGCCAAGCGCATGCGTCTTGCCATCGCTTCTGGTGCTGGCGGAGGGCTGGCGGCCACATTTAACACACCTATGGCTGGGGCAATGTTCACAGCAGAAGTGCTATTGGGTCGCCTCAGCTTCCAAGCATTTGCGCCTGTGGTGATCTCCTGCATCAGCGCCACGGTGATATCGCGCGCCTTCTTTGGCAACCATGTCACATTTATCACGCCTGCCTATGTGCTATCTAGCCCAATAGAGCTATTATTATACGCAGCGCTTGGCATCATCACAGGCCTTGTGGGCGCGGGCTTTTTGAAAGTTTACTTTGCCACGGCGAGCCGCTTTGCGAAGCTCTCAGTGCCTAGCTGGCTCAAGCCTGCAATAGGCGGGCTATTCGTAGGGCTAATAGGCATCCACTGCCGCAATATCATGGGTGTGGGCTATGGCACAATAATGAGTATACTTGATGAATCGATCATTGGCTGGCTATTATTAGGCTTAGTGGGTTTGAAAATATTGGCCACATCGCTGACGCTTGGCTCAGGCGGCGCTGGCGGGCTCTTTGTGCCTTCGCTATTTATAGGTGCCTCTCTAGGCGGCTTTGTAGGCTGGGGCGCTCAGCTTGCCTTCCCATCAATAGTGCTCGCCCCATCAAGCTATGCTATGGTAGGCATGGCAGCCATGCTAGCGGCCACTATGCGAGCGCCTATCACGGCGATACTCATGATATTTGAGATCACCCAGAGCTATCAAGTAGTGCTGCCGCTGATGGCTGCGGCAATATTGGCAAATGTGTTTGCCTCATTTATAGAGAAGGAATCTTTTTTCACCAAGCCTTTAGCCGCAGAGGGTTTCAATATTGGGCATGGCACAGAGCTTGCACTATTAGAGCAAGTGAAGGTGCGCGATATTATGGTGGCTGATATAGTCGTCTTCCAAGAGAGCACGCCATTTCACAAGATTCTTGATGATATCCGCAATAGGCCGCATGAATATTTCCCAGTGGTCGATGTAGAAGGCAAATTGACTGGCATTATTTCGCTAAAAGATATCAAGATGATTTTATTTGAGGATTCGCTTGGCGATATCGTAGTGGCGCAGGATATAGGCACAAGGGAAGATATCCGCAGTTGCACACCTCAAGACACCTTGGCTGCTGCCCTAGCCCTCATGGGTGAGGATGGCATCGGCGACCTGCCTGTGGTGGATAGCTCAATGAAGCTCGTTGGGTTGCTACGCCGCGCAGATATATTGACAGTGTATAATAAGAAGATATTGGATCTGGTGTAAATGTTTCACGTGAAACAAGAGAATCCCATTCATTTTTAGCCTATTTTTCAATAAAAAATGAAGCTAATACCCTATAATTAAGTACTTACAATTAGGTTATTTACATATTTAGATAAAACCGATTAAATGGGCAATCGAAAGGAGGATTCTAATGAAAAAGTTAATTTTATCGGTTTTAGTTTCAATGTCTTTGGTTATGGTTTCCTATGGTGCTGATAATGAGCTTAACATCAGCAGTGATTTCGCACCTATGCCCAAAAGTTGTGAGATTAGCCCCCGAGTCCTGAAGAGCATGATAGCGAATCTAGATAATGAAGCACATAAATATGTAACAGCTGTGTGCACTGGCCCATACTCTGAATTGGTTGCCTATAGAGATGGGCTTATCAAAAACTCAGGCTTTGGTGAAGCGACACTTAATCTGACTCCACGCATATATAAAAATCAAACACATGATTTTATTGTTGCGGGTATTAATCGTGGTGATGTGACTTATTATTTTGCAGTGACAACTGTTGGCAACTCAAATGATAAGAATAATTACTATGCTTTTTGGGCAACCTTTAATAAGATGAGCACTTTCCCAGCAGCTAAGTAAGGGATTTATTAATCGGGCGGGCAGATCCCGCCCCTGTTAAAGCGTTTTGGTGCTTCGTCATTGCGAGCCCTGCGAAGCAATCTAGGATTCAGGATTATGATGGCCTCTGGCCGACAATCACATGAGCCTCGCAATAGACTTGTCATGACACGAAAAAGTTGCGTCATTGCGGGCTCGACCCGCAATCTAGGATTAATCTTGCAGTACCCCAAAATTTTCTTGCGACCTGCCTGTAATGCTCGTCTGTATTGCATTTTGGAGAGAATGCGTCATTACGAGGCTCTGCGAAGTAATCCAGACCTCAGAATTGACGGCCTTTGGCCGAACAATATTTTTAGCGCCCCCATTGGATTAATTGCTGGATTGCTTCGCAGAGCCTCGCAATGACATTCGAACATTTTGTGACTATGAAAAAAATGGGGTACTGTGAGACTAATAAAACTTGTTTTTTCTGTAAAAATGTATATCTATATAATGCGTGTATGGAGCAAAATAGTATGCAATTTTCTGAAAAACAAACAACTCTCGGTTTTCTCTCTGCTTTAGGCTGTTTCATCCTATGGGGCAGCCTGCCTATATACTGGAACTTGCTTTTTCACCTGCCAGTGCTCACGATCCTTTGCTATAGGGTGATCTGGTCGTGGCTATTTGTGGCGCTTGTGATAAGCGTGACAAGGCAATGGGCGACAATACTCAGGTTGCTGGCCGACAAGCGTACAATCCTCTTAATGCTGATCTGCGGAGGCTTCATCAATTTTAACTGGGGAATGTATATCTACACAATAAGCGCTGGGCACGTGATGGAGACCAGCATGGGCTATTATATGAACCCATTGATAAGCGCCTTCGCAGGGGCAATGTTTTTTAATGAGCATATGAGTAGGCTGCAAAAGCTTGCGATCTTGCTAACTCTTGCAGGCGTGATATATATGATTGCTGGCTATGGCAGGATACCTTATTTTGCTATAGCCTTAGCCGCATCATTCGCTATCTATGGCGCTGTACATAAGCTTATCAAGGTTAGCGTGCTGGAGAGTATGTTTTATGAGATGTCCCTATCGCTGCTGCCAGCATTAGCCTTTTTGCTGTTCTTTAGCCACGAGACAAGCTTTTGGGAGCAAACACCATCCATGATGGGGATAATTGCTATATCAGGCCCACTAACAGCACTACCATTGATGGC
>JAITWL010000249.1 GCA_031285285.1 Deferribacteraceae bacterium
TTGTCTAAGAATGATAGTCAGCTTGGAAAAGACATACATGACATGTACGAAAGAGCAAACCAAGAGGTTATGGAGGCAAATTTAGACACCCTGATTTCTGCTCTTGATGAGATTTAAAATGTATGAGCATATCAAAGGCTAAGCGCGAGGAAGCCGCATATCGTTGCTATCTACAAGGCCGCGAAAGCTTTGAAAATGGTGACATCACTGCTGCAATAGATTTATTTTTGCAGTCGTTAGCCTTAGATGTGCATTTTAAAACATATGCTTGCTTGTACGACTGCTATTTACAATTAGGAAAACATGAGCAAGCGGCTGAATTAACAAAGATAATGGAGACACAACAATAATGGCACAATATTTCTTTTATTTTGATCAAACGCGCTGCATGGGCTGCAATGCCTGCACAGTGCAGTGTAAAGACTTTAATAATATACAGCCTGGGCCTGTGCGCTGGCGCGAGGTGCATAGCGTTGAGGAAGGCAACTTTCCGCAGACGAAGGTGTATAACACTGTCTATTCTTGCAACCATTGCGAGGCGCCTGCTTGCGTTAGCTCTTGCCCCCAGCAGGCTATCTCGAAGGATGAGGCCACTGGCGCAGTACGCATCGACCGTGCTAAGTGCATAGAGGTGGGCGCATGCATCGCAGCTTGCCCATACAGCGCCATTAGCATCGCTACTGATGCGCAAGAGCAGCCACGGCAAGAAGGTTGGCAGACAGCGCACCCCGCACAGAAGTGTGACATGTGCTTCGAGCGCATCAGCACCCAGATCGAGCGTGGGGAGAAGCCTCAGCCAGCTTGTGTGCACTCATGCATTCAGCGTGCCATAGATTTTGGCACAGAGGCTGAGCTAAAAGAGAAGTATGCAATCTTTTCTAGCATTAATAGATATGTAGATGGGGAAGTGCAAGGCTTTCCCGCTGATCAATCGCTTGATGGCAGCCGCACAAGGCCTAGCATATTGATTCGCAAGAAAGAGATATAAAAAACATGAGATAAAGCGATCCAGTATTCAAAAAATACTGGATTTGCTTTTTAACACTATCTGTCCGACCTGTTGCCTAAAAACAAAAACTTATTCCAATTTTTTCATCCTTTTATTTTCCTCAAAGCGAATTCAAATATTTATCTGCGATAGTACAGCATCAATTATGGAGGTGTCTTATGACTACTACTAGTGTTACGAAGAAAACGTTTTTTGCTGTGCTTGCATTTTATCTGCTGATTGCATTTGAGATGCTCTACATGGCGGGGCCATTTGCCATGTATTTTTATGGTGTTTATAGCCCTGTGCTCAATTTTTTCAATCAGAATGCGGCGCTATCTGCTTTGAATAGCTTTTTTATGCCGCATATCGCGCGGGAAACATCATCCGTGATCATTAATTTGCACGAATACGTGGGCGGAACGCTTGCTATATTCGGTTTTGTGGCCTTTTTATGGGGTGCGTGCCAGATTTATTATAGCAAATTCGCCCGCAAAGGTGCTGTCACTGGCGGTATATATAATTATATCAGGCATCCACAGTATAGCTCATTTGCAATCTGTGGGCTGGGCATGCTTATCGTATGGCCAAGAGTGATTAACCTGCTGATGTTTGTATCTATGCTTTTTGTGTATTACATATTAGCCAAGGCTGAGGAGCGCGAATGTGAGGCAAAATTTGGTGAATCTTATCTCAGCTATAAGGCGCAAACTAGGATGTTTATCCCATTCAATCTGCCTTTTCGCCTGCCAGAGCTGCCAAAGGCTAGGGGCAAACGAGCGCTAGATTTGTTGATTATGTATATCTGCGCTATTGCAGCGGCGTTTGCACTCAGCTATGGGGTCACTATGCACTCGATAAATAGCTTATACGCTGTGTATACAGAAGATTCTGCGACTATGTCACTGGCTGAGATTGAAACAAGCAAATTAGAACAGATAATGGCCATTGCTAATGCTGAGTTTGACCAAAGCGTGGCTCACAGGCTTAATGCTGGCGGTGTGAAGATGCTGAATTATGTGCTTCCTGCGGAGTGGTATGCAGCAGAGGTGGCTATGAATGATGGCGCTGTGGAAGGTGGACATGTACAGCCAGCGGACTATGATCACAGTAAGTACAAGGTGATATTCACAGCTGTAGACTGCTGGAATGATGCAAGCGGTAAGGACATATTGCTCAGTGTGAAGCTGCGCCAGCCACTTGCAGAGCTGTGGGTTGATTTAGATAAGCAGGCAGTGACAAAAGTATTGGATATCCCTGAAGGCTATATGTATCAAGGGATACCAGTAGCGGTATATTAGGAGATATTATGAAAAGGGCAATACTATTGATAATATTAGCAATTAGCTCCCATGCATATGCGTGGGAGTTAGATATAGGGCTTGCAGGAATCGGGCACACAAGCATCTATCGTGGTATGGATGATGAAGCAATACCTATACCCTATGTGGGCTTTGATTCTCGCTACCTTTTCCTGCACTTTCCTTCTGCTGGCGTGCACATCATCAAGAATGGAATATTTACGATTGATGCCAAGGTGAGCTATGGCTCAGGCTTTGATCCAGATGATAGCGATGACGCTGACATGAAAAAGCTAGATAGGCGCAAGGCTGAGCTTGCCGCAGGCGTGGGCATAAAGCTAAAGACACACTATGGCACATTAGAGCTGGAGGCTATGGCCGATGTCCGCAATGAAATTGATGCCACAAGCGGCAAGTTGCAATACTCATACATGCTGCCGCTAACGAAGCATTTCTTCCTCATACCCAAGCTTGGGGTGGAATGGAGCAATGATGAGCGCAACCGCTACCACTATGGCATTAGCAGCGATGAGTCTAGCAGAAGTGGCTTTGCAAGCTATACTCCAGAAAGCGGCCGTAGCGCTTTTATTGGCCTAGATAGCATGCTGCTGATCACAGATAAAGCGTATATCATACTGGGCGGCCGCTATAAGCGACTATCTAAGGAAATCTATGACAGCCCTATGATTGATGAACGAGGGCAAATCGAAGCCTATGCAGCTATTTTGTATCGCTTTGGCGGAGGTGAAGAATCGCATTAATTAGAAAAGTAAAATATTAGTTTACTTTTATATCCTAGCAGTATATAAATATCTCATGAGGTGAAAAAATGAAGTATTTAGCTGCTACTTTTATCGCTATTTTATCGCTTTGCACCTACCCAGCGCAGGCGTGGGATCTGTCGCTGGGTGCTGGTGCTTATGTGGAGAAATCGCCATATAATGGTGTTGGCTGGGAGACTATACCCATGCCTGTGATCCAGTTTGATTCGCAGTATGTATTCTTTGAGATACAGGCAGGTGGCATTTATCTGCATAAGGGTGAAAATTCTGTTTTTGTGCTCTTTGCTGAGTATATGCCACTATCTTATGATGCTGAGCGCTCTGACCATGCAGCGATGGACTATATCACTGATCGAGATGCCACTATCATGGCAGGGGCTCGCTATAGCGCTTGGGGGCGCTTTGGGCTGGTGAAGTTTGAGTATCTTTATGATGTTTTTGGCGAATCTGATGGTTCGCGGGCGCGGCTGGCCTATGGCCTGTATTTTCCTGTTGCAGGGCTTGATATTTTGCCTGAAATAGGTGTACTTTGGCACAGCGAATGCTATAATGACTATTATTTTGGCATTAGTGGTGCAGAAGCTGCTGCCTCGGGCTATGTGGCCTTTGAGGGTGAAGATAGTTTCACGCCATATGCCACGCTTGCGCTGCAATATAAGTTTACAGAACATTTTAAAATGCTCACAAGCATCACATACTCAGATTTGCCAGATGAAGTGGTTGATAGTCCGCTAACTGGCGTTGATTACGGCTTCTCCGTGATGGCAGGTCTGGCGTATATTTTTTAGGAGATTAAAAGCTTATGACCCAGCTAAAACGCCGCGAAGAGGTGACACGAGTCCGCCGTGAGAGCATTATTGATGCTGCTGAGCGAGTATTTTTTCGCAAGGGCTATCTAAATGCGACTGTGGATGAAATCGTCAAAGAGGCGGAGTATTCTAAGCGCACAGTGTATGTATACATGAAGAGCAAGGCAGAAATGTATGATGCTGTGGCCTTGCGAGCCTACACTATGCAAACAGAGTATCTATTAGCAACAAAGGTAGAGAGAGATGCTGTCAAAGAGCTTGTAGCTGCCGTACAAAGCGCTATGAATTTCGTAAAAGAACAACCTGGCTACACTGCCATAATCACAAATTATCACTTGCGTGCGACAGATCCTTCATGCGATGTGCCTAAAGAAATCATTGATATGGATGCGCGCCTGCTTGGTATTCTGGAGGAAATTGTTGAGCGGGGAGTTGCTGAGGGCTCTTTCAGGAAGGAATTGAATATCAAATTTACAGCCACTTATCTAGCCACTGTATTTTTAGGCGTTGTGGATATGGTGAGCAACAAGACTATTTATTTACAGCGAGATCGCGGGCTGACAGCAGAAGTATTCATCAAGAATGCAACTGATATGCTCTTGCACTCGCTAAAAAAATATTGACAAGGAATTTACGAGGATAAATTTTTTTGAATAATTATGAACGGCCGTTCATTTTTGAATTCAAAGCAGATTCAAAGAATAGCATGATATTTTTTAAAATTATAGGAGAAGCAAATTATGGTTTTAACAAGACGTTCTTTTCTTTCTTGTGGCGCTGCGATAACAATATCTATTGGCTGCGGCGGCAAGCTTGTGTTGGATCGAAGTGCTGCGCTTGATCTTGGCTTAGATCAACGCGTGCAAGATATTATCTACTATGCGTCTCTAGCGCCTAGTGGGCATAATACGCAGCCGTGGCTAGTGGAAATAGAGGCTGGAGAATTTCGCTTACAAGGACGCATGACTGTAAGGCTTGATTCCTCTCGTGCCTTGCCAGCAGTTGATCCTACGCTGCGGGAGACCTGTATATCAATTGGAGCCTTTATTGAGAATCTTGTACGTGCGTTCGATGCCTATGGCTATAGCACTGAGCTAAGCTTTAATGAGCAGCTTGATGCGTCAGCAGAGAATCCTATCGTAGTGGAAATAGTATATGCACAGACGGCCAGCCATCTTCCACGCATACAGGCGTTGGAATTAATGGCTAAGCGGCATTCTGATAAAAGTGAATATCTCGATAAGCCGATCTGTACTAGCTCTTTGGCGCAGCTAAGTGGACAATTCCCCGAGCTCTCTTGCTATGAGAAGGGCAGCACGGGCTTTGATTGGCTGAAAACTGCCACTCTTGATGCCAATATAGTGCAGGCGGCGGATCTTGCAAAGCGAGCGGAGCTGGCGCAGTGGCTACGATTTTCTGATGAAGAGGCCACTGAAAAGGCCGACGGCTTGCCAGCAGAGCAGCTAGGGCTATCAGGTATTATAAAGACGCTGTACTATTGGACAACCGACCGCGAGAGTGCTCAATCAGATAAATTTGCCCAGCAAGGCGTTGATATGGCTAAAAATGCCTTAGATCACTGTGCTGCTTTCTTTGTGCTGACAGGCGGTAGTGGTTCGTATGAGGCAGTGTTAACAGGTAGGCGCGTGCAAGCATTCTGGCTAGCGGCTACAGAGCTTGGCATTTCGCTAGGCCCAATGTCGCAGGCACTCGAAGAAATACTATGGGCTAGCAAGATCGATAGCGAACTTGGGCTAGAGCAGCCAGCACAAATGCTTTTTCGTGCAGGCTATGTGGAAAACTATGGCGAAAATAATAGGATCAGGCGACCAGTGTCGGCATATTGCACACAGCTGTGAGTTTTATTGAATTAGGTACCTATATAGATACCTAACATTAACTATTTACAAATACATTTAAAAGCCTTATTGCTAGCTTTGTTCACTAAATATTATGAGGTTTTAAAATGAATTACGAAGAGGACAAAAGAGAATTTTTTAGTTGTGACCCACTATGGTTTAAGCATGTTCGCCATGACTCTGTTCTGATTGATTGCGTCGCTTCTGCGATGCTTGAGATTGAAAATGCAAATGATGATGAAGCCATAAAAAATGCGCTCGCAGCTGCCTTAATGGAGCTTGACACCCTGCCAGCAGAGCTTGCCAAGCGCATTGATGCAGCTTGTGTGCGCAATTTTAGCCTAGCAGAGTATCTATATGAATACACTGGCAATTATGCGCCTAGTGGCACAAAGATGGCTTATGGTGGCGACTATGCTGACAGCATCCTTATCCTTATAAGACTTGGCTTGCTTGGGCTTGATCTTGCTCCATTTGTCGCAATTAATGCTATGAAGGTGGATAGCCATGCGAATATTTTTGAGGATGATAATGCATTTGTCATTGAGCTTGCTAATAAAGCCTTGCCATTTGCTAGCGGCAAGGCTGTCGAGCTGTTGCACAGATACTTGCATGAGCAAGGACAGGCAATAGATATTAGCCAATATACAAGTAATTTTTGGAATAGGCCAACAGGGCCTAGTCAGGAAGAGATTGAAGCCTTTGCAAGCGAATATAGCACAGAAGAAAAGGAAATACTTGCACTGACTGATGAAAGTGGCGCGGTGATTGGCTCAGATCCTCAATATATTTATAAATTTTTGAAAGCCACCATAGATCTGGCAACTGAGAAGCTAACAGTTGCACATGGGCGACTTGGCTGGCTTCAGCGTGAAGATGAAAGCGAAGCTTTTGGAATATGGGGGCCTCATGCATATAATTACCCATACGAATTTAAAGATGACACAATTTATAGACTCAAAGTGAGACAACTTTTGCCAACAGAAGAGGTTAAAAACTATGAGAATCATTTTATGATTCTTGAAATCCTTGAGGAAGGTGTTGATAATGATGCCTTGTTTGCTGCTGTAGCAGAGGTTGAGGATGCGTTTCCAGAAGAGATTGTTGAAACCTTTGGCACATTAGAGTTTGAAGACGACTATGGTTGTTATTATGTGGGCGAAATAACTTGGCTTGATGGGAGCATAGAGGTGAGAGTGGAAGTCGATGAGGACGAACCTGAGAGTGTGGAAGCGGCAATGGCAGCGCTGCGCACAATACACGAGCGCCAAAAGGAGCTTAGCAAAGAGTGGCGCGAATATGTCGCAACTAATCTCGCTGCTAATGGCAGGCCAGTACCTGACGACATATTGACCAGCAT
>JAITWL010000016.1 GCA_031285285.1 Deferribacteraceae bacterium
AAGCGAATGGGTCTTGGCATTCGAGGCCTTGTTTCGTGACAAGTCTAATGACATTTCGAACATTTTATGACCGTGAGCAGAATTGCGCTTGCCTTCTTTCTAATTATCCATTACAATATCAACGTTATCATCACGAAGAGTAATTTTTCGAGTCTTCCATTGGCGCGTGATGGTGTATTTACGATCAATAATTTTAAAATATTTTAGAGAGGGGTGTGATTATGCCGCGAAAGGATCTGGAGTCCTATTCCGCCAAAGTTGGCTACCGTAAACATCCTGGCATGGTGATGTGGATTTTCCACCGCGTGTCGGGCGTTGTTATCGGCCTGTTCTTAATCTTCCATATGCTAGGTATCTCTGGTATATGTCCATTTATGGGTGAATTTGTCAAGGCAACGCCAGTGCTTGATATTGTTGCCGCCTTGTTTGTGTTTCACGTTGCAAATGGCATCCGCATCATAGTGATGGAGTTTGTCAGCGAAAAAACTAGGCAGGGGATCGCAGGAACACTCATAGTTGTTGGTGTATGTCTTGTTATGCTCGCTATCAGGCTTGCTGCAAGCATCGGCACAGGCGCATAGGAGGATTGCTATGAAATACAAATATAATGGCACAGGTAATAACGGCACATTTGCATGGATCATGCAGCGCATATCAGGCGTGGTGATCGGTATCTATGGCCTAGTCATCTTCTATCAAGCTATGTTTGCCGAAGCAGGCATGCATAATCTTAGCTTGCCGCTTCTGCTTCCACTGCTTATCTTTGGCATGTGGCACACATTCAGCGGCTTTAAGATGATCACTGATGACTATGTTGCATCACCTACAAAGCGCTTTGTTTTGTTTTTGATCTATTGGGGCGTGGGCATTGCCCTGCTGGTCATTGGCTACGACGCCATCAGACAATACATTTAAGGATTTATAAATTATGAAAATACAAAAACACGTTTACGATGTTGTGATTGTGGGAGCAGGCGGCGCAGGCTTGAATGCAGCGCAGGTGGCCTCTCAGCACGTCAAAACAGCTGTTATTTCAAAAGTTTACCCATCCAGAAGCCACACTATCTCCGCTCAGGGCGGCGTATCAGCTTCTCTTGGCAATGAAGAGCCAGATAACTGGCACTGGCACATGTTTGACACTGTCAAAGGTGGCGACTATCTTGGCGACCAAGATGCGGCAGAATATCTCACTCGCAATGCGCCTGAGATGATTCGCCAGCTTGAGCACATAGGCATGCCTTTTAACCGCACCCCTGAAGGCAAAATTGCTCAGCGCCCATTTGGCGGCCACACCGCAAATTATGGCGAAAAACCTGTCCGCCGTGCCTGCTATGTTGCAGACCGCACAGGCCATGCCATGCTGCAAACACTTTTTGAAAAATCTGTGTCTCAAGGTATCCAATTTTACAATGAATTCTATGCTCTTGAGATCATCAATACCAATGGCACAGTGAATGGTGTGGTAGCCTTCGATATGAAAGATGGCTCTATCCACATCTTCCATGCAAAAGCTGTGATCCTTGCTACTGGTGGCTCAGGCCGTGTATTCCGCACCAATGCCAACGCCCACACTAACACTGGCAATGGTATAGCTATGGCATTGCGCGCTGGCTTCACTTGGAGCGATCCTGAATTCTTCCAATTCCACCCAACAGGCATCTACGGCCACGGCAACCTTATCACTGAAGCAGTGCGCGGCGAAGGCGGCTACCTGCTGAATGGTGAAGGCGAGCGCTTCATGGAGCGTTACGCGCCAACTATCAAAGACCTTGCACCACGCGATATCGTTAGCCGCTGCATGCAGAAGGAAATCCTCGAAGGTCGCGGCGCTGGCCCTAAGAAAGACCATATCAAGCTGCGTATCGACCATATCGGCGCGCAAGCCATTATGGATAAGCTCCCAGGCATCCACGAGCTGGCGATGGTTTTCGCTGGTGTAGATTGCACCAAAGAGCCGATCCCTGTTGTGCCTACAGCGCACTATCAGAATGGCGGAATAGCAATAGACTATCGCGGGCACGTGATCACAGGCTCTAATGGCAATTATGATAATGTTGTGCCAGGCTTCTATGCTGCTGGCGAATGCGCAGACACAGTGCACGGCGCAAACCGCCTTGGCACAAACTCACTGCTAGACCTCGTTATCTATGGCCGTACCACAGGCGATCTTGCTGCAAAATATGCGAAAGAGCATCAGCTGGTAGACCTTCCCGCAGATGCAGGCAAGCAGGGGCTAGCATTGCTAGAGCGTTTCACAAAAGCAAATGGCAAATACACTTTCAGAGATATCTACGAGAAGATGATCAACACTATGCAAGATAATGTTGGCGTATTCCGCACAGGCGAAAATATCAAAAAAGCTGTGAAAGACTTGGCAGATTGCAAAGAAATGCTGAAAGATTATAAAGTGGTTGACCAATCGACTGTTTACAACCTTGACTTGATTGAAGCCCTTGAGCTGAATGATATGGTGCTGGTGGCAAGCATTATGGCACACTGTGCATTGCTTCGCGAAGAATCACGTGGTTCGCACTATAGGGATGATTTCACTGAGCGTGATGATGTGAACGGCCAGAAGCATACTCAAGCTTTCCTTGAGGCTGATGGCAGCATACGCGTTGATCACCGTCCTGTGCGCACTAAGCCGCTCACAGTTGATACATTCCCACCAAAACCACGGGTTTACTAGGAGGCTAACACATGAAAAAATTTACATTTGAAATCTTCCGCTACGACCCAGATAAAGATTCAGCACCACACTATGATACATTTGAGATGGAGATCGATCCAGAAACGCTCCTCTTGACTGTGCTTAATAAAATTAAGTGGGAAATGGACCCTACACTTGCTTTCCGTCGCTCATGCCGCGAAGGTGTCTGCGGCTCAGATGGTATGAACGTCAATGGCGTGAATATGCTCTCCTGCATGACCAAAGCGGGCGACCTTGGCAAGAGCCATATAGTTATCCAGCCGCTGCCTGGCATGCCTGTGGTACGCGACTTGGTGGTGGATGTGGAAGACTTTATGGCGAAATTCATCGCTGTTAAACCTTATATCATCCGCAAATCGCCAACGCCTGATCTGGAATACTATCAATCAGCTGCGGATCGCAAGAAGCTAGATGGCCTGTATGAGTGCATACTCTGCGGCTGCTGCTCATCTAGCTGCCCAAGCTATTGGGTAGATAAAGACTATCTTGGGCCAAGCGCTTTTATGCGTGCATGGCGCTACCTTGTGGATAGCCGCGATGAGGGCGCAGACGAGAGATTGCCAGTGCTCAATAGCCGCGACGGCGTATGGCGCTGCCACACAATATACAATTGCGTGAAAGCTTGCCCGAAAGAGTTGAACCCAACAGATGCGATAGTGTCGATCAGAAAGATGCTGATGGCAAAACAATACTAACTTTTGCATAGAGGCCTAACAGCGATGTTAGGCCTCTTTTTTCGCTGGTTTTTTGGGATACATGAGTCAATAAGCAGGCTTGGAGGCTAGATGAAAATTCTGATAACAAAGTCGCTGGTGCTGCTGGCTATGACACTATTGATAGCATGCATGGGCGAGGACATGGGTTCCGACACAAACTCACATGACGCCTACACTAACTATTGCGTAATTCTTGATAGTGATAGCACCAATTCCAGCGCACCATACAACATGGGCGATAACAACTTGCTGACAACACGCCTTGCTAACAGCCTTGATGCATATAGACCGCCAAACAGTAGCGACCGAGTGATGTATACCAAAGTGTACATTACTGAGCCAATGGTCACAGTCGAGGTAATATTGGAGGACGATAATGCTATCAATGGTGACATTATCTACTTTGTGCAAAAGCTTAGCATACAAAAGGCAGAATTTTTCAGATATCAAGATAATATAGTCAACCACATGGTACACAGGCTGCAATATCCACGCTACAGCGCACGCAGGTCGTTTAGAGAGTGCGATCCTCAGTTCTGGGAGATAACTTCATGATAAGCAAATTTTTTGCTTTGGCCTTGAGCCGCAATCCAGAATAAATCCAGTGGAGGCGTATTCCCCATTGGATTAATCCTAGATTGCGGGTCGAGCCCGCAATGACGCAACTTTTTCGTTTCATGACAAGACCACATTTGACCACTGCGAGCGACTTTTGTATTGACATATTGCGCGAGCAGCATTAGTATTATAACAGCGTTATGGGCGCGATTGTTTTGGGAATATTTATTTTTCAGGGAGGATTCTATGAAAAAATTACTTGTTTGCTTGTTGTTTGCTGTATCTATCTTTTCTATTGGTTGCGCTGGCAGTGGTGGCGACGAAAGACCTCCAAGATGGACCGCAGCAGATGTAGAAGTGGCTGCTGTACAAGAATAACACATTATGGGCGGCCAAGTTGGTCGCCCATTTACTTAGAAACTTTTCATAAGCGTGATTCGATAAACTAATATACAACTCTCTTTTCATATGTTATCTTACGAGCTGTATATTAATTAATGGAGGCCTGAGCACATATATGAAAATTTCTTGCCATAAGAAACTTGCTTTAGATTCTCGCAAAGATGCGATCGTTATCCCTATTTATAAAAATATCCCTTCGCTGGTTGGTATTGCAGGCCGCGAGATAGATGATGAGCTGCAAAAGATAATCAGTGCAGCTTATTTTCGCTTTGATGACAAAGAGCTTTGTTCATTCTACATGGAGCTTAACAAAAAATTAAAAAAAATCTATCTGCTTAATCTACCAAAAGAGCCAGCCAGCGGCGATGTATATCGCGAACTAGGCGCAAAACTCGCGCACACACTCAGCGCTGATAAGATCGGTTCATTTTCGCTAGTCGCCCTTGAAGATATCTACAATGAGAAAAAAGACTATGGCTATAGCACAAGCTTTCTAGAAGGTGTGCTATTCGCGCTTTATAGCTTTGATAGCTTCAAAACTAAGCCTCAGGCTCAGCGCCTTGAAGATGTGGAAATCATCACCACTCAAGCTAAGCTGAAGGCCTATATTGATGCCAATAGCGCGGAATGGCTAGACACTTTCAAATATGTATACACAGCGCGCGATCTGGTCAACACCCCGCCGAATGTGCTTAATCCTGCTTATTTTGCTGATTTTGTTGCCGCAAATTGCGACCCCAAGCTGAAAGTGACCATATGGAATGAAGAAGATATCAATAAAGAAGGGCTTCTCCTAGTGGCAGCTGTGGGAAATGGTAGCCATAATAGGCCTCGCTTCATTAAGCTTAGCTATATTGGTGAGCCTAAAGAGCCTAAGAATGTAGCAATAGTAGGCAAAGGCGTCACATTTGATTCTGGTGGTTCCAATCTCAAGCCTTCTGCATCAATGGACACAATGAAAGCTGATATGAGCGGTGCGGCTGCGGCCTATGCTATAATGAATCTTGCAGCAGCAAGAGAGCTGCCAATCAATATCCATGCCTATATCCCACTTGTGGAAAATATCATCGGCGGCAATGCCATGCGCCCAGGCGATATCATCAAATCATATTCTGGAAAGACTGTCGAGGTGCTAAATACCGACGCCGAAGGGCGGCTCATACTTGCAGATGCATTATATATGGCCACTAAGACTAGCCCCGAAATCATCATAGATATCGCAACCCTCACAGGCGCGGCCATTATAGCGCTAGGCGATGATTGTGCGGCGTTCTTCTCCAATCGCAAATTTCTATCGAAGCAGCTGGCGGATATCTCCGCGAAGGTGGGCGAGGCTGTGTGGGAGCTGCCGCTATTTGAAGCCTATGCTGATAAGATAAAAAGCAAGAATGCTGACCTGCAAAACAGGTCTACATTAGGGCGCAGCGGCGGCACGATCAGCGCAGCACTCTTCCTAAGGGAGTTTGTGGAAAATTATCCTTGGATACACCTTGATATAGCTGGCCCTGCCTATCTTGAGCGCAAGCACCCTGTGTTTGGCTCCAATGCCACAGGCTTTGGCATACGACTACTATATCAGTTTATAAAGACACATTATGCAAGCAAAGCATAGTGAAACCCGCAAAATTAATAGTAGACTACTAATATTCCTGCTACTATTGGCTGTGGCCTTTGGCATGTCCACATTTTCGCGCAATTTGCAGCGCGAGCTGTGGGCTGCCGATCCCACTACATTTTATAATGGCGACACACCCGTTGTGAGCACGCTTGATGCGTATAAATGGGTGCGCATAGCCGATGAATACCGCAATGACGCATATATAGATGAGATGGATGACTTGATGTATTACCCAGATGGGCATAAGACTGAGTCACCCACACCTATGCTATCAATACTTTTGGCGTTCTTCGCGCGGTTCTTTGATGGCAACCTTTATGAGGCGGGGCTATGGCTCATTCCGTGGCTAGCTGGCCTATTCATGATCCCATTCGCGGTATATTTCTATAGGCTTGGCTATCCAGTAGCAGGGCTTCTAGGGGCAGTGCTAGGCACATTCTGCATGATGTATTATATGCGTACCTCCCCTGGGCGTATTGATACCGATGCGCTTAACTTATTCTTTCCTTGTTTGACGGCGCTTTTCATCCTATTAGCTACTGAAAAAGGCGTGGGAGCATCCAGTCCGATTAAATTAGTTTACTGCGCTTTGGCTGGCTTTTCGCAAAACATGTTCTATTGGTGGTATCAGCATGCGGCCTTCATATTAATCTTCTTTGTGGCCTTTGTGGCTGTGCTTGTGCTAGCGAAGCTTAGGCCACAAGCGGGTGATGAGCCTTTTGATTATAAAAATGCAGCACTGGCGCTAGCTTTGTATATTATCTGTGCCAATCCATATTGGTTTGCGCTTTCGATAGGCAATTCTATTGATCTGCTTACAGCCTATTTCTTCAAGCCTGATAGCCTCGAAGGCGGCTTTCCGAACGTCTATCAGACGGTGACTGAGGCGCGACAGCTACCCATAAAGGAGCTGATGCAGACAATCTTTATTAGCCCTGTGGTGGCAATTTTTGCTTTCATTGGCCTAGGGCTGATGACCTACAGGCACCTGCGCGCTATGCTCCCAATATTGCCAGTATGCTGCCTTGGGCTATTGGTATTCGTTGGCTCTGTGCGCTTTTCAGTTTTCCTTGTGCCATTTCTAGCGCTGGGGCTTGGTTATCTCATTAATTTTGCTGTGCTAAAGATACCAGCGAAGCTTTTTGAAAGCCATACTCGCAAGGAGCTGCTGGGTTATATGGTGGCCGCACTCTTCGTATTCGCCATAGATAAGGCTCAGATGAGCGGCATCGTTCTATATACTACGCCCAGCATATCTATATCGCCGCAGGTGTTGGGATCATTTGAACACATGGGCGAGACGCTGCCCGCAGGCTCAGCTATCTACACATGGTGGGATTATGGGCTTGCCATAGAGGCAGAATCAGGGCTGGCCACATTTCATGATGGCATGACGCAGAATACGCTGAAAACATGGGTGATCGCGAGAAGCTTTGCCGAAGACCAAGCTAATTTCGCCCGTTATGTGCGCTATATAGCCAATGAAGGCATGCCAGCACTCAATACTGCGGTGGATTCAGGCACTAAAGCCACGGAGATAGTCTCCATACTTGATTCTTATGCTGAACCTCTGCATAAAAAGAATGTATATATTAGCTTTTCGCCAGATATGATACAGAAATATGTGTCTATCAATTATATTGGCAGTTGGAATATTGTAGATGGCATGCCATCGCGTGATTCAGCTGGTATAGATGTGCTATCATGTAACACAGCTGGGCGTGGCGAGCTGCTATGCAATGGAATGCCCGTGAGCCTAGGCACTGGTATGCTTAATGGCGCGCCGCTCAAGCGGGTAGACTATCTAGACATAAGCCAAGGCCGCGTGACGCTCTCAACCGATTGGCATAGCAACTCAGACGTGAGTGCGGTGGTTTTGCAAGAAGGTGGCACAACGCATATGATATTTCTTGCTTCCGAAAAGGTTTATCAATCAGCCTTCTTCCAGCTCTATATCAGAGGAAACTATGATAGTGAGCTATTTGAAGAAGTGATCAATAATTTTCCGTTATCGAAGGTCTATAGGCTGAAATAATGCGACTTTCAGCATATCTAGCGCAGCAATTTGGCATTTCACGCCGCTTTGCCAAGACCTTAATCCATGATGGCAAGGTGTCAGTTACTAATCATGCGGGCTTCGCTGATATCATCAAGGCAGATATCATCACAACTGGCGGCGATTACAAAATTGATATGCCCAGCTTTGTAGGTGAATATGATATAGAAGATTACCTGCTTCAAAATGCGGGCGCTGTGTTATTTTTATACAAGCCCGCTGCTATGCATAGCGAGCGTCTAAATCCTGCTGAGCCTCTCTGCATCAGCGATATAGTGGCAGGTAGCTTTCCAGAATATAGCCTAATATCGCGGCTAGATTATTCAGTGTCAGGTGTGTTAGCCGCAGTCAGGCAAGGCACTGTGATAGAGAGTCAGGAGAAATGCTATATTGCAAAGGTTGAGGGGCGCTTCCCCGCTGAGCTGATTCAGCGGTGGGATGTGGACGCCGCAAAGCGTCGCCAAGTGTCTGCCTACCAATCAAATAGCGGGATATTGATGCACTTTAGCTGCCTTGAGGTTGACAACAGCCAATCCCTAGTGGAAATAATTCTAGAAAAAGCCCACCGACATCAAGTGCGGGCGACCTTGGCCGCGCTAGGCCATCCCATCATCGGCGATACACTATATAATGGACAAAATGAAGCTCCAGAGCACATAGAGCTGCGCTGTGTGCGGGTGATGGTGAATGGAATTAGCAATAGTTCCCCACTGATTATACCAAACGAATCTTTTTAGGGTCATTCTGTTCTTTTTTGATTAAAGCTACAGCAACGCTGCTCTTGTGGCATTTAACGTTATTTTGTCATTGCGAGGAGTCTTCGACGTGGCAATCTAGGCTTCATGATTATGACGGCCTTTGGCCGACAGCTATCCTGAGGTCTGGATTGACAACGCATGAGCCTCGCAATAGACTTGTCATGAAACGAAAAAGTTGCGTCATTGCGGGCTCGACCCGCAATCTAGGATTAATCCAATGGGGAATACACAAGTGAAATCGTTCTTAATCCAATTCTTGATAAAATATGCCTTTATCCTTCGTCATTGCGAGGCTCTGCGAAGCAATCTAGGATTCAGGATTATGGTGGCCTGGCCAACAATTATTAGGAACGCTGGATTGGCAACGCATGAGCCTCG